>NZ_JNUP01000064.1:269314-269826 GCF_000758165.1 Spirochaeta lutea
ACAAGCCGGGGGCAGTTTAAGCTTTACCGGGGGGCTGACGGCAACCGCCAACACTGGCCGTACCTTGAATGGAACCATCCAGAGTAATAACGTGCCGATGAGTTTCGGTGATGTGACCCTCGGCTCTGCTGTAACCCTAGATACCCAGGCGACGGATGCTACCGGTGATCTGTCGGTAGGCGCGGTGACCGGGGCTACCTTTGACTTGACTCTGGATACCGGCCATTTTACCGGAGCGGACATTTCCGGAACCAGTGTGGCCGGGGTTGGTACGCTTACTCTTCGTGATGGGGGGACGGTGACCTTCACCGGCACGGTGGGAGCTGGAACGGTAGCAGTCACCGACGCGGTGACCCTGGTTGATTTCCAGGATGCAGTAACCGCTACGACGTTGACGATTCCGGGCACTGCGACGGCCTACGATGTTCAGATGACCGGGGCGAGCGGAACCATAACTGATCCGGTGACCTTTGCGAATACCGGAGACCTGACCCTGGGACAAGCCGGGGGCA
>NZ_JNUP01000065.1:0-23308 GCF_000758165.1 Spirochaeta lutea
AATGGGTCGACTTACCAGAGTACGACAGCCACGACAGGAACGATTAGCTTCAACGGTGCAACAGTACTGACCACCGATGTGGATGTAACCACAGCTAACAGTGACATCAGCTTCATTGGTGCTGGTACAATTGATGGTGGCTTCATTCTTCGTTTGACCGCGGGTACCGGGAACATAGACTTTGATGGAGCGGTGGGTGCCAATACCCCCCTTAGTTACCTACTCCTGCTAAGTGCTGGCCAGCTCAGTAACAGCGATCCAGGCGGCGAAATACTTCTCCAATACCAAGACCTCTACATCGACGCCCCGTCCTCCACCATCACCCTTCAGCGGAATCTGACCGCCCGGCGGATAGTCTTCTACCGCGGTATCCTCGATGTGAACGGCCAGACCCTGGCGACAGATCTCCAGGGAGCGGCCGTTGACGCAGGTGAAGGCGCCGGGGATCTGGCAATCTTCGGCACCAACTACGAACCCAACGACCCGGACCGCGAGGGCAGTCACCCGGGCAATATCCTTCACAGCTACCCCCTAGCAGGGGCGGCCGTTGGGAATGGCGGGCTTACTTATTTCCCGGCTGGCGGAGGCTATACTGCAGCAACCGGTACCTTCGGAACCCCACCGGACGCAGTCCTGGAGGACCTTGACGGATCCACCCTCTCTGTAGCCGGTAACCTCTATGTAAACGGAACGGACCTTTCGGGAGCCGCATCCTGGGGCATAGCAGTCCCTGACAATAGCGATGCAGACCCCAGGCCCGGGGCAAAACCCGGGCATTACCCTGGGGATGCACCGCATTTCGGCCTGCCCTATGCCATGGTATTCAACAGCAGTATCGACTACGGCACCGCAAGCGGCGGCTACATATCGGCGGTCCGGGCTGAAATCCCCTATGCCGGGACGGCAGACCCCAGAGAAGCCCCACAGGGTCAGAATCACGCCAGAAACAACAATGTAACCTTTGGGAGCAACAATGCAGGCACCTGGAACGACCAGCCCCTCCGGATTACCGAAGCCCGCACCGTGGCGGATACTATCATTCGGGTGGTGTTCAACCAGCCGCTCTCGAACAGTCAGGGAGAAGTGGAAGCGGCCTTCGCCGGCCAGGAATTCTACTACACCGACGCCGCCGATCCTACGGAGCCGGGAGGCAGCCTCGGCAGCCTGACCTTCGATCAAGTCTATCTGGCTCCCGGTCATAGCCTCGGCGAACCTCTGAATGATGCCTTGACCACAGATCCCGAGCCGGGCCACCTGGTGCCCCTGGACTACGCGAATCCCGCCCATCATCAGGTAGGCGATGGAAGCAAACCCCTCTACCTCCGGGTAACCAACCACACCACCTCGGCAAACCGCTGGAAGACCGACGCCACGGGATCCGGGGTCAGTACCCCGGACTTCGCGGAACACCAGGCAGCCATCAACGGCGGAGCCGGGGCTGCTACCTCCACGGACCGCTCGGGAAACTACAGTCTGGACAACATCCCCAACCTATTTACCATCAAGGGCAGCCTCTTCAGCGCCGAGGGTAAGAGCCCTGTGGTGAACTATGGCTTCAATCAGGACCCGGCCGCTGCGGACATTGTGTCCTATGACCGGACCCTGGACGGGGCACACCCCTACCTGTGGAAGGTGGAGGCGGCCAGGGCGGACCACAATAAGGCCCAGCCCAGCAGCATCGATGCCCACAATTACCTGGACCTGTTCTACAGCGAGGCGGTGGATATAGGTGATTTGAAGGCCACCGAAAACCCGAGTACCGGTGCAGGGTCTCCGGCTGCAGGGGCTGCCGAAACCGCGGCGGCCCGGAACATCCGAAGTCAGCTCGCCTTTACCGCAGCCAGCGAACACGGCGGGGGTCTGGAAGTAACCGACGCCCAGACCATCACCCTGACAGGCCTTCTCAGCTACGCAAATCCGGGCTTCGACACCGCCGGGGCAAATACCCAGATCGGCTCCCGGGACGCCCTCCCCGGCGCGGCCGCCCCCCACCCCGAGCCCACCGCCAACGCCCTCTACCGCGACATCCTCACCCACACCGGCACTCCCCCCGCCGCGCCCGAGCTCTCCAGCGCCCAGGTCGACCAAACCGCCGCCGCCCTGGACCGGGCCAGGCGGCTGCAAATCTTCCTCAGCTCCTTCGATCTCCAGGCCGGAGAGGGAACCTTTAACGACGGAACCGCCGCCCCCGGCCCCGCCTGGCCCGGCTGGCATTATAATCTCCCCGATCCCAGAACCCCAGGAACAACCCTCCAGGTTCCGGCCAATGAGTTCATCACCGACCGGGCGGGGAACGCTGTGAACCACATTATCAGCACCGCGGCCCTGGCGCAAAACGCTGCCGCGGACTCACGGCCCAGCCATGTCATCCCTGCGGCCCAGGGACCCGTGGCATTCAGCGAATCAGCTACCGCGGATACCCCGGGAGGCACCCTGCCCATGGATCTGGATCCCCCGGACTTCTCGGTGTACAGCTTCGATTCAGACAGCGGCGATCCCTCGGTCTACGAGATTGTCGCCCGGTCCACCCTGCCCAGCGGACTGGTCGACCGGATTGAGTTCTTTATTCAGGATAATAGCGGAGAAAACAACGAAAGCGACTGGGACCCGGTTTCCGAGGATCCGGGAATCCCCAACCACCCCGATGTCTCCCAGACCGGTTACTCCTATGCCGCGGCTCCCATGCGGCCCCTGGACGGTATACCCCGGGGACTGCGGGACGGGTTGTTCGGATTCACCGGGGGCGACCCGAGCCAGTTCGATGGGTTGGCCAACGAAGCGGAGGCCTTCCGGTTCGATGTCCTGGGCGCCCAGCCCCTGGTCTCGCAATACAGCCGGAGCTTCGACACCTCGGTGAACAATTCCCAGTTCCGGCCCGGAGAAACCAATACGCTTATTAACATTGCCGATGATCCCTATTTTACCATCAGTCTGGATGCCAACGCCTACAGCTTCGGCGCCCTGACCCAGATTGCCGCAGGGTACGACCATCAAGAGGCCTACCTCACCGACTTGGCGGGAAACCTGCTCTTCTCCCGGTCGGATATGCAGGCCATCGAACGGACTCCGCCCTTCATCCGCCTGGCCCTAGCGGCGGTGGGCAGCAGTAACATATACCTGCAGTTCAACGAGCCCCTCCAGGCCATCGCCAGCGATTCAACCAAGGCCACTACACCCGAGGGTATCGCCGACCTCCTGGGCGATTATTTTGAGTTCACCTCCTCAGCGGGCTTTACCAATACCGTTACCGGAGGGATTCCAGCCCCCGACGGACCGGATCAGACCGACGTGGCGGGCACCATAACCCAGATGTACCTCCAGCTTGCCCAGCCTATGACCGCGGATATGCTGCTGACCGGCAGCCTCAGGCTGAACAGCCAGGGACAGGCCCGGGTGGTGGACCGTAACAGCAATCCCATGCTCTCGGGCAGCGAATATTCCCGTCGGGTGAGCGATCTCGCCCTTGGGGTGATTTCACCGGTCTACGCCTCCGACGGAATCCAGCGGGATACCGGGGAGGGGGTTCCCTTCGAAGTGCTCAGGGATTTCTCCGGGAGCGGAACCTTGAGCGACCGGGATATTCTTATTCAAACATCCCTTTCTGGCACAGTCGCCAGGGACCTGCCGACATCTCTGTTCTACGATGCCCTGGTACCCCAGGAGGTTACCCGGGAAGGATTCTGGACACCCCAGGGCCTTACCGGGCTTCTCCCCCAGGCGAACATCCAAGCCCGGCGGGCCCGGCAGAGCGCCTCCCAGGGAGCCACCCGGAACTTCATAATTCCCGGGGACGACCCGGAGATGGTAGACGGAAATGTCATAGAGTTTATTCTCGGTGTGGGCGATCTCAATGCGGGACTCGTATCCGACCCGGATAAGCCCTTCCAGCTGGATACCTGGAAGTTCACCGTGGGCGGGATTATTACCCAGCGTGCAGGCGTTACCATCCTGAACAACGTTATAAACCCCCTGGCCGGGGACACCACCATGGTGCTCTACGATCTGGGCAGGTCGGGAATGGTGACGGTGTCGGTCTTTACCCTGGACGGTAATCTGGTCCGGGTTCTCCACCGGGGCAGCCAGGGAACCGGGTCCTACTCGGTTTCCTGGAACGGATCCAATACCCAGGGGCAGGTCGTCGCCCGGGGCCTCTACCTCATACGGGTAGTAGGTCCGGACATTGACGAATATAGAAAGGTGCTGGTGGTTAAGCCCTAGGGAGTGGGGGAATGGGTATCGTTGGCAAGTGTATTCGGTGCAGGGATTCTGCCGCCCCCCGGGAGGTTGACCCGGGGAGCAACGGGCATGACGGGGTACCTCCTGATCCTGGAAGGTACCCTAGTACGCCTAAAGGGATTTAGCGGCGGTTACCCAAGAAACGGAGCAGGTAGAGGAAAAGGTTGATAAAGTCCAGGTAGAGGCGCAGGGCTCCGAGAATAGAAAGCCGCACGAAGTCTTCTTCACCAACCTCGCCGGTGAGTTGATCACTCATCTTCTTGATCTGCTGGGTATCGTAGGCCGTCAGGGCGGTAAAAAGAAGCACGCCGACACCGCTGATGATGAAGTACATAGCCTCGCTGCGAAGGAAAATGTTCACCACACTGGCGATGATCAGCCCTATTAGGCCCATGAGCAGGTAGTGGCCCCAGCCCTCTAGGCTGCGTTTGGTGGTCATAGCATAGAGGCTCATGGCTGCGAAGGTTCCGGCGGTAATAAAGAATACCGTGGCAATGGAATTGGCGGTGTATACAAGAAAGATAAAGGATAGTGTCACCCCGTTGAGTCCAGAATACAGGGCAAAGAGGGCTGCTGCAGTACCGGTACTGAGCTTATGGATACTGGCGGATAAAAACCAGACCAGGGCGAGCTCACCGATAATAAGCATCATCAGAAGTCCCGGACTCGAGGCAATGGCGTACACCACCTGCTGATTATTGGCCACCATCAGGGCGACGACACCGGTTATTATAAGACCCAAGGTCATCCATATATATACATTTCGTAAGATCGTCCGGCTTGCCACGGCACTCAGGCCTTGGCTGAAACTCGTTTGCTGTTGATTCATACCGTTCATCCTCCTATCTATACAATAATACCAAAAAACCCCCGGGGAGGATACAACCGGAATTTCGGATGCCCCGGGTTCCAACCGGCACCTAGTGGGCGCCCGGTTCTGAGGATACCCTTCGCATTAGATATCTATAATAAATCCTCCATTGTCCGTCAAAGGTATTATACTGGTAGTATTGGGTGCGCCAACTCAGTACTACCCCTTCCATGCCCAATGAACTCACCATGGTCCGATGACCGAAAAGGAGGTCCCTATGCAACGGACTTACCGTCGGCGTGGAGCATTCTTCTGTGTTCTGCTCTCCCTAGCGCTCCTTGTAACCCTGACAGCCTGCATTAACCCGGCAGGACCGGATCCCGGGGGAGAAGACGATCCCGGGGAGGATGAAACAGTTGTACCGGATGAACTTTTAGGAACCTGGTATAAGGATTTCGGCACCGACCTCTATCAGATGGGATCGGAAACTGAGCCCCTGGAAGCCGATGCCATGATCCTTGAGGTGGAACAGACCCAGTACCAGGTCGTCTTCTTTAAGGAAACCCAGCAGGTCTATGGCATAAAGGGCAGCTACACCCTGTCCGGGCAGAACCTGGTGCTGGCACAAACCCATGAATGGGACGACCAGCTGTTTTGGCAGGCCGAGGCAAGCAGCGAAACCGTGCCTATCAGCCTGGAATCCGCCAGCCTCACCATGACGCCCCCGGAGGATAGCGTTGAAATCACCCTGACCAAAACTGTCTTTTCCACTGAGGAAACCCTGGCGGGAAGCTGGAAAACCCAGGACGGCAGCGAGGCTCTGGTTCTCCATGCCGACGGCACCTATGCCTACACCAGCGATGAAAACGGCTCTGAGACCGGCACCGGGTGGATGGTCAGCGGCGATACCTCGGGCCTGTTTTGGAATACCACCACCAGCCGGGATTCCGGCGAGGGCTTTGTTGACGTGTACATCGACTACCTGACCCCCTATCGCATCAGCGAGGGAAACCTGGTTCTTACCTATCCGGGAAGCGGAGACACAACCTTCATACCAGATACCACGACCGCCGATGATCTTGCCGGCAGTTGGATTACTGTCTTCGATCAGGAGCCCTACACCGTTGAGGAGGGAGTAACCGCCGATGCGGCCCTGTTCCAGTTTAACGGCAGCGATTTCGAGCTGTTGTTCTATAACCAGACCGAGCAGGTGTTCGGCAGCAGGGGAACCGCCAGTCTCATGGGGGTGAAAATTATCATTTCCTTTACCGAGGCTTGGAACGACCAGACCTACTGGCAGGCTGATACGGGATCCGAATGGATTTCCTATCAGACAGCCGAGGGGGCGTTGACTATAGACGGTCCCGGAGGGGAGCTGACCCTAGAAAGGCAGGAACCCCAATCCATGGAGACCCTCAGCGGGGTGTGGGCCAATGAGGGGGATATGATTCAGGCCCTTGTTCTGTCGACCCAGGGTGATTATGAGTACTATACCGATAGTTTTGACTTCAGTCCCGAGAAGGGGACGGTGTCTGTTTTGGGTGATTTCATTCTCACCACAACCCTGGAGCGCTGGGATGCCAAGCTGCCGGGGTACGAACCCATGGAGATCAGCTACCTGACCCCCTGGGCTCTTGCAGCTGAGTCTATGACCCTGGAGTATCCCGACGGCCCGGTGGTCTTCAGCCCCAGTACTCCTGTCGTCGATCTGGAGGATACCCAGGGTGTGTGGCTCCAGGATTTCGGCTCGGCGGTGTACGAGTTCCGGGACGGGGAGTTTGCCCAGGTGGTTGCCATTGAGGTGGCCGATGATGAGTTTGAGCGGATTCTCTATGCGGATACCCAGCAAATCGACGGGAACCGGGGGACCCTGCGTATCCTCGGGGAATACCTGTTGATAACCGTCACCCAGAGCTGGTCCGAGGAGCTGAACTGGCAGGATGATGCTGCTATTATGCTGGCAGCCTTCGACCTGGAGGGAAGCGTCTTGAGTTTCTACGAGGGAGAATCGGCTCTCAATCTGACCCAGACGCCATTTGATCGGCCTTCAAGCTGGATCGGTACCTGGGAAACCCAGGATCAGAGCATGGCCTTTACCCTGAACGCCGACGGCACCTACACCTACACCACCACCTCGCCATCCAGCGACGATGAAAGCGGCGAGCCCTGGAGTGTATCCGGTACCGAATCTGGCTACTTTCGGAATGTAACCCTTCAACGGGATGTTGACGATCAGGGCTGGGTGTCCATGGAACGTAGCTACCTTACGCCCTACGAGCTGGGGGACGGATCGGTGATTCTCTCCTATCCCGACGGCCAAGGTGGCACAGTCTCCGTGCCCTTTATGCAGCCCCAGTAGTATACCCATGAGCTGCCCGAAGCAGCCCGGGGAGTATGGCCCACGCCGTACTCCCCTTTTTCTAGGGCTCAAAGGGATGTACCGGTTCTAAGTCCCTCAAAATCCCGGCTCACCCCCTCGTAGGCGATACTGTACCTCGGCGCCCAGATCCCGGTACTGCCTTGACAAAGCCCTGGCTTGGGGGCAATTCTCAGGGTATGTCCGATCACATACTCATAGAGATTCCCAAACCCGATGATTTTCACCTGCATCTCCGTCAAGGTCCCGCCCTGGATCAGTACACCCGCCACAGCGCCAGGGATTTCCAGCGGGCCCTGGTCATGCCCAATACCCAGCCGCCCCTAAAATCCGCCCGGCAGATACGGGATTACGGCCAGGCCATCCGAACAGCAGCCGAGCAGGCCGGGTATCCGGAGTTTACTCCCCTGTTAACCTTCAAACTCGGGGAGGATGTGGATCCCGCCGGCTTGGAGGAACTACAGGCTGCAGGGGTGGTGGCCGGGAAGTATTATCCCCGGGGAGCGACTACCAACAGTGAAGACGGGGTACAGGATTTCCGGAGTATGTATCCCCTGTTGGAGGCGATGGAGGCCGGGGATGTGGTGCTGTGCATCCATGGGGAAGATCCGGGGGCCTTCAGTCTGGATCGGGAGAGGGCCTTTTTGCCCGTACTGCGGACCCTGGTACGGGATTTTCCCCGGCTCAGAATAGTACTGGAGCATATCACTACCCGGGATGCCTTGGATGCCTTGGCGGAGCTGCCTGACCGGGTGGGGGCAACGGTAACCCTGCACCACCTGCTTTGTAATCTGGATGATATGATCGGCGGACATTTAAATCCCCATCTATTTTGTAAACCCGTACTCAAGGCTCCGGATCACCAGGCCGCATTGCAGAAAGCGGTGCTGGAGGGCCGGGAGCGGATATTTTTCGGGAGCGATTCTGCGCCCCATCCGGTCCATGACAAGGAGTCGGCCTGCGGATGCGCCGGTGTCTACACTGCCCCGGTCGCCCTGGCGATGGCGGCCCAGTGGTTCGCCGAGAACGGGGCCTTGGAACGTTTTGAGGCCTTCGTGGCTCGCACCGGGGCGGATTTTTACCGCATCCCCCGACCGGGAGACTACCCCGAATCCAAAGGAATCCGTATTATAGAACGGTCCTGGCAGGTGCCGGAGCGCTATGAGAATGTGGTGCCCTTTGCCGCCGGCCGGGAACTACAGTATCAGACGGAGCAGGTATAATGGTTATCATTCCGGCCATCGATATGATTGACGGTAAGGCGGTGCGGCTGCACCAGGGTGATTACGGGACAAAGAAAGACTACGGCGATCCCGTGGATGCCGCCAAGGAGCTGACGGATCTCGGGGCCACGCGGATTCACTTGGTAGATCTGGATGCGGCCCGAGCAAAGGCGGACGGCAGCGACCGGGAACAGGTTCGCAACAACCGGCGTATTATGGAGCGCATCCGCAGCCGGGTTCCAGGGCTGTTGGAGGTTGGAGGCGGCATCCGTACCCGGGAGGATGCGGCGGAGCTTTTGGAGCGTGGTATGGACCGCCTGATTCTCGGCACCCTCTTTGCCCGGCAGCCCGAGGTCGGGGGACAGTGGGTTGAGGAGTTCGGACCGGTATTTTTAGCAGGGATTGACGCCCGGGACGGAGAGGTTAAGATTGCCGGCTGGGAGGCTGGCAGCGCTATCCAGGACATCGATCTGGCCCGCCGGGCGAAAGCCCAGGGCTTGTGCGGTATTGTATACACGAACATCGCCATGGACGGTACCCTGGCCGGACCGGATATTCAGCGCAGCATCGAGGTCGCCCGGGCTGGGGATCTGCCCTTGGTGGTTTCCGGGGGGGTCGGCAGCAATGACGACATCCGCCGGGTTGCGGAGAGTCAGGACCAGGGACTCACCGCGGTCATTACCGGCCGGGCCTATTATGAGGGCCGGATATCCCTGGCGGAGCTGTTCCGGGAATTTCCCCAACCCCGGGAATTTAGCTGGTAGGGGTTACCGGCGGCGACGGGTATAGAAGACGGTGCAGTTGGTACCGAAAACCATGCATAGTGCACAAAAGGTTGTAACATTTCGCCCCGGCGACACTACCTATGGCTGGGATTTTTGTTTGTACCGCTATATCTGGTGTAATGTACAACCTTGTGCGCACTAATAATACCAGTGAGAAGGAGCAGGAATGCAGACACCTGAGAAAGACGGAGCGGTACAGCCCCTTATTATCGAAAACACCGGGGGAGACCTGCTTTCCGCGGGACTTATCAACACCAAGGGTATTCAGAAGTCTCTTGAACAGGGCGGGCTTTGGACCTTGGACGGATCAACCGGACGCCTGTTGCCCCTGAGCGGAGCAGGGAAGCTGCAGGATCTTCGTCAGGAGCGCGGTATGGTCCGGGCGGTGGTTACAGGCTTTGAAGGGGCTCCTCAAAAGCAGAATGGAGGGGATTCTAATGCCGGACCAACCACCCCGGCCCCCGGGGATCAGGAAGCTGTGACTCAGCCAGAGGAAACCCAGGCGGACCCCGGACAGGTAATGACAGAGCTTCAAGACCTTATCCGTCAGCGAAAGATTCAGATGCCCGAGGGCAGTTATACCACCCACCTATTCTCCAAGGGCGAAGAGAAGATCCGGAAAAAGACCGGAGAAGAGGCGGTGGAGATCCTCCTTGCTCGCAGCGATGAAGAGTTGGTGTATGAGTCAGCAGATTTTCTGTATCATCTCTTGGTGCTCTTCGTGCAACGGGGCATTGATTTTAATACGATTTTCCAGGAGCTTGCCCGGCGGTAGCCGAAAATAGCGGAGGCCGGCATGATCCCACCTGGACCGGCTCGGGATTGAAAAGTCCACATAATTGTAGATAGTGTGCAAAAGGTTGTAAACTACACCGGATATAGCGGTGGTACCTGGGGCCGGCCCCAGGAGTAGTGTCGATGGGGGCAATGGTATAACCTTTTGCACACTACGATTAGTTCTGCCCGGCTGGCGGTTCTCTGATATACTAGGGGCGTGAAGAAACCGGTTCGTCCTATTTTTGTTAAACTGCTTCTCTCGTATTCCATGGTAAGTTTTTTACCCCTGGCATTGGTCTGGTTCAGTCTGCTGTTGTGGGGGCGGGGTTTCGCCGTTCAGCAGGGTGAACAGAGGGCTGAGCGGGGTATTCTGGAGCTGTCGGGGAATATTGACGCGGCCTTGGGTGGGTTCTTGGCGTTGGCTCGGAGTCTCGCTGACGATCCCATTGTGCAGGAGAGCATTCGGGGTTCCCAGGCAGAATGGACGCCGGACCAGGAGCTTGCCCTGTACTCGGCTCTATACCGGGGGATCGGCAGCCATCTGCATACCATCGACATCACCCTTACCAGCATGGACGGCATGCAGCGCCATACCACCGGGGTGTTGGCCGAGGACTATGATTTTAGAAATTACCAGAACCGCCTCGGAATTCCTGACGGAGTCCTCTCGGGGAACCCGGGGTATTCCCTAGGCATTCGCCAGGGGGCCGGACTGTCCATCTGGGTTGGTCTGCCCGGAGGGGTGCTGATTTTGGATATTCATCACGCAGCCCTGAACAGCTACGTAGATTCGTCCCCCTTCCGTGATCTGTACCTGGTGGACCGTAGAGGGTTTGCCATCTTCGACCTGCTCCGGCCCCAGCAGATAACCGGATTTTCCGACGAACCCCAGCTCGGTATTGTGTTCTCCCCGGAGGTGATGCGGCAGCCCGAGGCGGATCTTCTGGTGCACCGCCGGGACCTGGAAGCCGGACGGATCTCACTGGTAGGCCTCACCGATTTGGCTCCCGCCTTTCAGAGTCTCAGCGAGCTGTTAGCCGTGGGCTTATGGCTCATGGTGGCGGCAGGGATTTTAACGGTCATCATCTCGATCCGGATCAGCAGATCCATCAGCAGGCCGATCCACCGCATTGTGACGGCCATGGCCGGAGGGAATCAGGGGCCCAAGCGGATCCAGGAACTCCGGGTCGGAACAAATACGGCCGGGGTGGAGACCCCCAGGGACGAGCTGGATTACCTTATGGTCCACTATAACCGGATGGTCGGTACCATCGATCAATTAATTGTGCAGATTAGGCAGGAGGAGCGGGCACTCCGGGAGGCTGAGCGGCGGGCATTGCAGGCCTGGGTGAATCCCCATTTTTTATACAACACCCTGGGATCCATCAAGTCCATGGCGAAGCTTGGTCAGGGCCAGGTAGTGGCAGACATGATTACCGAGCTGGGAAAGATCCTCAGGTTTGCCATAACCGACACCGGGGGCATGGTTACGGTACAGCAGAGTATGGCTCAGATTCGAAGCTATCTGCGGATTCAAAAAATGCGCTACCAGGACCGCATTGTTTTCTCCGAATATGTCGACGCGAGGCTCCTTGAGCTATTGGTTCCGAAACTTCTGATTCAACCCTTGGTGGAAAATGCCATCCTCCACGGGGTTGAAGCGACTCCCGAGCCGGTAGAGATTTCCGTGAGGGTTGAGGTAGCCGGCCCGGAAGAGGAGTCGGTGCAGATTATTGTTGAAAACACGACTCCCCCCGCCCTGGGGCCGGTGAGAGAGGCGGCCCCGGAACAGGATACCGAGGCAGGCGCGGGAATGGGGTTTGAGAATGTACGCCGGAGGGTGCAGGCCGTGTACGGTGATGCGGGTAGGGTGGAGTTTTTCCGGGGCGATTTGCGGACCCAGGCTCGTATTATCATTCCCCGAAGGGCAAATCTGCAGCCGACAGAGGAGGGTAATGGATGACCGTACTGCTCGTTGAGGATGAACCGCTCCTGCGGCAGGAGCTGGAGGAAACCTTCCCCTGGGAAAGTGCGGGGTGTAGGATCGTCGCCAGCGCGGGTACCCTGGCACAGGCCCGGTGGGCGGTGGAGGAATACCAGCCTGACATCCTGGTGACAGACATCCAACTGCCCGACGGGGATGGGATTTCATTGATTGAAGAGGTAATGCCTAAGGCAGCCATCATCATCACCGGCCATGCCCAGATTGTGTACGCCCAGAAGGCTCTGAGGGTGGGGGCGGCTGATTTCATCTTGAAACCCCTGGACGATAACGAATTGCGCCAGGCCCTTCGCCGGGCGGTGGCCAAGCTGAGCACCTGGCATTCAGCTCCCCAGGTCCAGATGGACGGTAAGCCGGGGAGGGGCGGCCAGGCCGCAAATTCTCACCAAAGCCCCCTGGTCCAGGCTGCCCTTTCGTTTCTCCACCGTCAGTACCGGCGGAATATCGGGTTATTTGAGGCTGCCCAGGACGTGGGGGTGAGCGAAGGCCATTTGGCCAGCCTGTTCAAGGCCGAGACCGGCATGACCTTCGTCCAAGCCCTGACCCAGTTCCGGATGGAACAGGCCTGTATCTACCTTCGGGATCCCCGGTTTCATGTCAGCGAGGTGGCCCAGCTATGCGGGTTTAATGATCCGGCATATTTTACCAGGGTGTTCAAACGCCATTATGGCCGGACACCCCGGGAATTCCGGGATCATCCGGGTTAATGGGGGCAAAATGCCTCAGGAAGCCGGGCACCGGCTATGCCGCAGATCCAGGAAACAAACTCCTGGAAGCCTAACTCCGTGGATACATAGGTCCAGGTTTGTATACCCAGGGCCTGGGCGGTTTCGGTGTTTTCCCGGCGGTCGTCAACGAATAGGCAGTCTTGAGGTTTCCAACCCTCGGTGTCGAGAATGTGGGTGTAGAAACGGGGATCAGGTTTGGTTATCCCTATGAGGTGGCTTGCGTAGACCTGGTGGAAGCTGTCGTAATCGCCCCGGTTCCGGTGGATGCGGTAATGGCTCTCCAAGGTGTTCGTTCCGCAGACAACCCGGTTTCCTCCGGCTTTCAGGGCATCGATGAGGTACAGCATCCGGTGATCGATGACGGGTTTGAAGCACTCCGCAATCAAATCACCCTCCACATTGGTTCCAAAATGGGTGTTGAAGAGGTTCCAGTATTCCTGGGCTGTCATGGCTCCTTCGGACATGGAGTGGAAGTCTACCCCGGAAAAATCACGAATATCCGACGGGGAAATTCCGGTTATCTGGGAAATCTGGGGTATAACATCCACCTCTTGGGCCAAAACGCCGCCCATATCAAAAATTACATTCACGGTGTACTCCTTATGCAGCTGGTGATCTCAGCCCTTTCGCGCGTTATAGACAGCCGATCCTCCCACAAAATACCGTGAAAGGGTGAAAAACAGAATGAACATCGGTATGCTGGCGATAACCGCCACAGCCATCATGGCTCCGTAGTCGGCGTGTTTTTCTGCGGCAAATTTAACAATGTACAGGGGGATGGTTTTCATGGACTCCGATTGAGCGATTAACAGGGGCCATAACAGGGTATCCCATTGGCTCCGGAAGGCTAATACCGCCAGAGTGGCTACGGCAGGACCGGTATTCGGGAGGATGATCTTCCGGAAAATCGCGAACTCACCCATACCATCCACCCTGGCTGCGTCGATAAATTCATCCGGAAAGGTGGTATAGTATTGGCGCATCATGAATACCCCGAAGGCATTCACCAGGAAGGGTAGAATCAATCCGGCATAGCTGTTCTGAAGTCCTAACCGGGTGGCAACCATGTACAGGGGGATCATGATGGTCTCAAAGGGAATCATCATGGTCGCCATAATCATCATGAAAACCAGGTTTTTGCCTTTATAATCAAATTTTGCCAGACTATACCCGGTCAGGGCTCCAAGGAGTACGGTGGTCACCGTTACCGTGGAACTTACGATCAGGGAATTGAGAATATTCCGGGGGAAGATGAAGCTGTCGTTGTTCCCCGCAATGGCACGGTAGAAGTTCTCCAGCTTCAGGCTCTGGGGAATCCAGGGATAGGGCATTTTCATGATGTCCCCCCCGGGCATGAGGGACGCGGTGATCATAAAGATCAACGGAAGGGTGGTAAATCCCAGGGCAAGAATCAGGATGATGCCGGTAATGCTGCGTACCCCCAGATGCTGGATCAGTCCCCCGGGTCTGAGGCGGGGTTGACGGTGTTTGTCTGATACAAGGTCTGCCGTATTTTGAAGTATTGATTTCATTAGTAGGTTACCTCATCAGTTTTTGAAGCCTTAAATTGGATGTAGGTCAGGGTGATCATAATCACCAGAAGAATGATACTCATAGCGCTGGCTCTTCCGATCCGGTGGTCCCGGATTCCGGTGTTATAAATATTGAGGGTGATCACGTTTATCGGGCTCTGGGGGGCTCCGGACTGGGTAAAGAGATACTGGGTACTGAAGGTTTTCAGGCACTGGAGCATCGACATTATAGACACCAGAACGATGGTGGGTTTGAGCAGGGGGAAGGTAATTCGCCAGTAACTCTGCCAGGGGCTTGCGCCGTCGATTTTGGCTGCCTCATAAAGGCTGGAGGGGATGGAGGACATACCCGCCAAGACCACAATCACGAAGTACCCGATGTACTTCCAGAAATATACCAGCATGGTGGCAATCTGAACCATAACGGGGTTTGAGAACCATTGATGGTCCACCCCGGGGGAATTCATAACGGTATTCAAAAACTGGTTTGCCAAACCCCGGGGATCAAAGATGAGCAGCCAAATGGTAGCCGCTACCACCGAGCTGAGTACGGCAGGGCTGTAGTAGGCCATCTGTAACAACCGGCCGCCTTTTTTAATCCCGTGAACCAGGGCTGCCAGGAGCAAACTCACCACGAGAAGGGTCAGGAAGGTACCCAGGGTGAATACCACGGTTGCCCGGATACTGTTCCAAAAATCGCTGCTCTGCAATAGGTAGGCGTAGTTCGAGAATCCCACGAATTCCGGCGGCGCCAGGCTGAGAATCTGTTTTTTAAAGAGGCTGGTCCAAAAGGCGTTGAGAATCGGATAAAAACTGAACACCGAGAAGAACAGCACAGCCGGCAGGACAAATATGCGTCCCCAGCGGTCTTGATACCGCTTCAGGTTCCCGTTCCGGTTGGAATTCTTCGGGTTTTTTGAAAATAAACGGGACATGCGAACTCCTTTTTCTATAACGAGATGCGGCATGGCACCGGTACACCGACGCCACTACCGCATCTCCTTCGGTTGGGACTGATCAGCCTTCGTCGATCAATTCCTGGGCTTCAGCCTTCAAGGTGGCATATGCCTTCTCCGGCGTAATTCCTCCCAGCATCACCGACTCAACAGCTTTTTTTATGAGTTCCTGAAGTTTCGCACTGTTTCCTGCGTAGTAGACCACATGGGCCCGTTCCATATCCGCACTGAAGACATCTGAATAGGGCATGCTTTTGTACAGATCGCTATTCATAAGTGCCTTGGTGGGTTGAATAAGTCCGACCTTTTCCAGATATTCCTCGGAATGCTGCAGCATATACGCGATGAACCTCCAGGCCATATCCTGCCGCCGGCTCGGAGCCTGACCGTTCACCATAAGGTAGTGGCCGTAGTAGCTGGCTGCAGTATCCTGAACCGCATCTTCAAAAACCGGGAAGGGGATTACCCGCCACTCGCCGCTATCGAAGAATTCCGGGTTATCGGCCTTAATTCGGCCCTGCTGATACAGGCCGGTATGGGCCATGGCAATATCGTTGTTGTCGTGGTTAAACAGTGAGCGGGCATTCCGGTATGTGGGAGATCCAAGATTCTTTCCGTTGGGACCCCATTCCTGCATGAACCGCAAGAAGCTGATCCACGGCTGTTCGCCCACGATGGCTTCTGTTCCGTCCGGGCTGATTAATTCCCCGCCAAGCTGTTCAACCATGGGGACCATGGCAACCAGATAGTAGGGATACCGGAAGTCAAATCCGCGTCTGGTGAGGATATCGCCGTCGCGTATTACCAGTTTCTCGCTTACCTCGACCATTTCTTCCCAGGTCTTGGGGTAATCGGTATCCGGGTTAAGTCCTGCGTCTCTGAAAACCCGGTCATTCACAAAAATCGACCAGTTTGTCAGTTCCAGGGGCAGGCCGTAGATCTGGCCGTCAACACTAACCGGATCAAGCACACCCTTCATGTAGGCATTTTGGAGTTCTGAAACGGAGCCGTAGCCCACGGATTCGGGATTAACCGGGGCAACACGGCGGTTGGCGATGTAGGCGTATTCGTCCTCTATCTGCAGATTAAAAATATCCGGACCCTGGTTGGCTGCAAAGGCCGTCAGGACGAGCTCTGGGATCCGGGACGATGCATGGGTTACCCGCTCTATGGTTACGTCGGGGTTCGCTGATTCGAACTCCGCAATTAACCGCTCCTCCAGGGCCGTCCGGTTGGGATCCTCATGGGTCCAGTAGGTTAGGGTAATGGGGCCGGTCTCTTCCTCCGGGCCGCCGCCTGCGAATACTGCGGGAGCCAGAAGCAAACCGGCTGCCAGCACCATGATAATCTTCTTCATACAATCCTCCTCGATACTGTTGATTGTGAGATCATTCTCCTCCCGGGAAGGATTTCCAGCAATGCGATTATTTTCATAAAACCAGGAGGATTTTCATGACGGGTAAATCATACCAGGAGGAAGGGATTTTTCCCGGCAACTGTACAATGAACCGTACACCTCTTGTGGATAACCTGGGGACAACCTTCGGAATTTTGTGGGAAACTGTGAAACACCTCAACACGTTTTGGGTAGTAGACAGAATATTTTTTTGCAAATTTGCCCGATTTGCTATTGACAATTGGTATCTCCTTATAAGGGAAGCAGATAGAAAATTTCATGGAAAAATGGAGAAAATCTGAGTACCCCTGGCGGGTATAATCACCATACATTGGACATTTTGTAATACCTGAGGCATCCCGAACAGCTTGTGGATAACTTGTGGAATATATCTGGGAATCCTTGGAATACTTCGGGATCTATCCCGGGAGCGCCATAAACAGGGGAACCAGCACCGGCACCAGTATACTCAGGATAACCCCATGGACCATGGACAATCCCATGACCTGGTAGCCGTTGTAGCGGCTGATCATCGGCAGGGTAACATCCATACTGGTGGCTCCGGCGATGCTGATGGAGGCCAGGCTCCGCCCCGACGCCGCCAACACGGGAATGCTCAGCAAGGCCAGACTCTCCCGGAGCAGATTACTCAAAAAGGCGGCGTTGCCCAGGAAGGCATCCCCTAAATCGGTAATGAGTACCCCCGAGAGGCTGTACCATCCGAAGCCTGCCGCGGCAGCCAGTCCCCGGGATAGGCTGAGATCCAGAACTAGGGCTGCGATACCGCCCCCGGCCAGGCTGCCCAGGGCGGTTGCCACGGGTAGGAGCAGGGTATTCACATGGAGCAGCCTCTTGACCCCGCCGCTGCTTTCCAGGGCCATGCCGAGTCCGGCCAGGAACAACAACAGATATAACAGAACCTCCGTTATCGGTGTTGCTTCAAGGTCTATCAGCCTGGGAGCTATCCAGCCGACCAGGATGCCTAGGCCCATGACAGCAATTAACACGGCCGGTTCCTTGAGCAGGGCCAGGCGGTTAATGGCTCCGGGGTGATTCGATTGCCCCGGGGGTTCGTCTGTTCCCGGCTTCTCCCGTCCGGGTTGGTTCTCGATTCCCTGCCCGGAAGAGGCCCCGGGCCTCGCACTCTCAGCCCATCGGGTGAACCAGCCGAGCCCCAGGGCAGCCAATACCGATCCCCCGCTGGTGAGTACCGCCAGGATGAGGGCGGTCAAACCCAGCTCGCCTAGCCGGGCAATAAGACTGTGGTCCGAGCCCAGGCGGTACCCCATGGCAGCTATGAGGAGCCAGAGTACCAGGCTATTAATCCGGGCAAACACGACATTGCGCTTGAGAAGGGCCGGCCGGAAGAACCGTCCGGCAGCGTACCCCAGGAGGGCAAAACTAAGAATTATAAGCACCGAGGTCCAAAGGTTGTTCATGATTCCCCATTCTACCGGGGATCAACCCCGGAGGGAAATAGGTAATCCCAGGCGTACCCCGCCGGGGAACCCGGCAGGAACACGCCCGGGATCGGATATGCCCGGATCAAGACCCAGGCGCGGTTACCCGGGATAGAAACGAAAATACGTAAAAGGTTGTAACATTCAGATACCGGCTGCCGACTCAGAACACCTCAACCGGCGCCTCGAGCTGCTCAATTTCCCTTCGGGACTTCGTTTCTTGTCGTCCGCCGAGGCTGGAAATGAGCTCCCGAGGAGTTCGGTGGGAGCTGGAGTGGGTAGTGGA
Organism: Spirochaeta lutea; assembly: GCF_000758165.1. Taxonomy (NCBI): domain Bacteria; kingdom Pseudomonadati; phylum Spirochaetota; class Spirochaetia; order Spirochaetales; family Spirochaetaceae; genus Spirochaeta; species Spirochaeta lutea. The sequence continues at coordinate 18,570 of NZ_JNUP01000065.1, forward strand.
ATTACCGCGGTCACCCTCAAGACTGAAGAATGCGATGGCTTGCACCAGGGTTTCCGCCTGGCTGCTGAGCTCTTCGGCCATGGATGATAGCTCCTCGGAGGAACCTGCGATGGTTTGGATGGATCCATCCAGTTGACCGACGGCGGTGTTCACCTGGTCGATGCCGCTTTGCTGCTCCCGGCTCGAAGCCGCAACCTCCTGGATGAGCTCCGCGGTTTTTCGGATATCGGGAACCACCTGGCTTATGAGTTCTCCGGCGCTGGTTACGACCTTCGTGGAGTTTCGGATGAGATCGTGAATCTCCTGAGCCGAAGAGCCGGATCGTTGGGCAAGCTTTCGAACCTCTTGGGCTACCACAGCGAATCCCCGGCCAGCATCCCCTGCCCGTGCCGCTTCTATAGCAGCGTTCAAGGCTAGCAGGTTGGTCTGCCGGCTAATCTCCTCGATGATTAGCATTTTTTCTGCAATCTCCGACATAGCCCGGGTTGTCTGATGCATAGCTTCAAGCCCCTCTTCGGACCGCTGGGCGGCATCCTGGGCCATTTTATCGGTAATCAGAATGTTCTCTAAATTCCGGGTAACCGCAGCCGTCATTTCCTCCATAGAGCTGGCAAGCTCCTCAGCCGCACTGGCTTGCTCGCTGGCGGATTCTGAGAGCTGCACCGAGCTTCCGGCCATCTGATCGCTCCCCAGGGACACCTGATCAGCACTTTCCCGGATCTCTGCGAGAATTCGGGTTAAGACCTCCATGAGCTGCTGCATATCCCGGCCCGTCTCACCCAGTTCATCGTTCCGCCGGGCAAGCTGCTGGAAGGCCGCCAGTTCCTTGCCCCGGCTGGGAGTCAAATCACCCCGGGCAATCCGCTGGGCAACCGTAGATGAGGTCTTAATGGAGGCTGCAATGAAAGCGCTGAGAATGTAGACCACCCCACCGGTAACCACCAGCATTAGTGCCCCGATGATGAGGATTATCCTGGTCAGCCGTTGCTGCCCGGCGAACACCCGGGCTGTGGGCGCCACCGTTCCGAAGGACCACGGGGGCATTCCTTGGTAAATTTCCATGGGGGCAAAGGTAACAATGGCCTGCTCCCCGGTTAACACCGAAGATGCGGTGTAGCGGACCAGATTTCCCTCACCGATTCCCTGGGTAACCTGGAATTGCCGATCTAATTCAGGCGCAATGACCCTGTAGTGGCGGCCAATGTAGCTCTGGTCGGGGTAACTGAGAAACATTCCCTGGTTATCCACCATGAAGGCATACCCGGTTTCATAGGGGGTTATGCCTGCCACGGCTTCCCGAAAAACTTCAAGATTATAGGAAACTCCCAAAGTACCGATCAAGGATCCATCCCCGCTGACCACCGGCACCGCCAGAACCGAAAAAAGCCGCCCTTGGCCGTCGGTAATGGGGGCACTGAGAACCGGGCTCTTGCTGCTTTGAACCTCCCGAGAAATGTCCCCGGGAATCTCCTCAGGTAGTACCGAGGTCGCCTGGAATGTTCCGCCCCTCCGAGAGAGGGCGAAGGACGACGGCTGGTCACGGTAATTGATATACCACCCCTGGAGATACCGGCTGCGAAGGGTCAAAACAGCTTCCAGGGTCTTCTGCGAATCCTGATTCAGGGAAATAAACGTTGCGGCGGTTTCCAGGGATTCTATTGAACGTTGAAGATCCGCGGCCGCTTCTACCCCGTACTGTCTTGCGGTCCGTTCCAAGAGTTTCTCCGCCTCCTGGCGGATCAGGACACCTGTCTGATTTGCTGTGATGACAAGGGTTGCTCCCAATCCGATAAGAACAACCGCCGATACCATGAGAAATATTTTTACCTTTATACTCATGAAGTGCTTCATTCACGACCTCCTTGAGAACCTAAAGCCAGTATAGCGGTATTTTTCTCACGGAAAAGAGATAAGATGTAAGAATATTTCCTAGGGAGTAATTAGAGTAATTTGTCAGAGGCTGATATATCCGCGATGCACCGCCTGGGCCACTGAGGCTGCAGTGGTTTTTGTACCGAGCTTGCAGAATATCCGTTCACAGTGCCGCTTTACACAGGACTCCGTTATCCCCAGTCTGCGGGCCGCCCGGGCCTTGGAATCACCCTGGGAAAGATATAGGAGAACCTCCCGCTCCCGGATTGTCAGCTCCTGATTCTGCCAGCCGTCATCGAGATCGCGGCAGGCATTATCCGGGGAGGGGGGAGTGGAAGGGGAATAAAATTCTTGGATTATTTGAAGGTATTCCATGGCGGCCCGGCGCAGTGCTTCCAGGTTCCGAGAAGCCGGGATGTCTCCGGGGGAGGTTTCCGGAGGAATGCCCGGGGGTAAAGCGGACACCTCACCTAGAGCAGCCATGAATAACGCGGTTATTTCGTGGATGCTTTGGGCCCGGCTGGTCCTACTGTAAAAATCGCGAAGGGACTCCCTGGTCATACGGTTTCCTTGGGTTAGGATTGCTGCGTCTACAAAGGATGAAGTGGCGGGCCGGTTGCAACGGATTCAGCAGCTGGCTCGTATCCCTTTTGTAGTGCGCAAAAGGTTGTAAACGGCACCAGATATAGCAGCTCCATCCAAGGGCCACACCACAGATAGTGGCATCAGCATCGAAAGTTACAACCTTTTGCGCACTATCTATCTCTTTCTGATTTTTAATCCATGGTTTAGAGGTAAGCAAGTATTTTTTACGGTGGGATCGGTATTCTGCGTTGGTGATTTCATGATTGCCACATAGTGCCCTTACTTGTGGAGTAAGAATCCTATCTGCAACCCTAGGGAAAAAACCGAGAGGTCTATCCCAGGGGTAACCCTCGAGGGAAGTATGTATATCTGGCCCGAGAGGGTATCCTCAATCTCTGTTACGCCCTTTCCAGAGTCAAGTAATCCTCGGTAGTTCATGGTCAGTTGAAGGAAGGTACGGTCATCTACCAGGAGGCGGGCGGTAAGGGCAGGCTCCACGAGAATGGCATTGGAAATTGTATCGTAAAACCTCAGCCTTCGTTTTACATGATCATCCACTGCGGCCGCATGGACTAGTGGCGAGATAGTTACAGCGGGAATAATTACAAGGCCGTTATACGGTTTGATTGTCAGCCCCACTCCAAGGAGAAACTCATACAGGTTCAGTTGATATTCGAGAACCTCGCCTTCAACGTAGGATATTGCTAGTGTATCGGACCAGTCTGGGTAGGGGGCGCTATTCACTGGTGGGTACTGGAGGTATCCATCCCTGGCGTTCCAGTGGTAACGGTGATACTGAATCCCAATGTAAGGTTTAAGTCCGAGGAATGGTGAAAATTCAATGTGCATTCCGGCAGTAACATTAAGTGAGCTGTTTTCATGCAGGGTACTAACGTGTTGGGAATAATGGGTTTTTGTACCATTCCCATTCAGGTAGTCAGTATTAAAAATTAGACCTTCTGGACTGGTAAGCATGAATGAACCCTTAGCTTCTAGGAAAAAGCCATGATAGACATCAAGTTCTAGGGTGAATGGGAGTCTCACGGTCGGAGGTATCTGCCAATAAAGTCGGCTTTTAATGATTTGATTTTCATAGACCTCTTCGAGTACCCGGCCCCCCTCTAAGTGAAAACCAGTACTAAAACTAAGCTTCATTTTTGCAGGACCGGAGATATCAACTGCGAATTGTTCTGGTGGCGTATTCGTCTGGGCATATCCCATGGGAACAGTGGTGAGGCTCATCAGTATGAGACCAAAGCCTAGAACGAGGGGGTACCGTATGGTAATAGTATACATTATTACTGCAGATGGTTCGGGGTCAGAGACGAAACCGCCACCCGAATTCTAGGTTAGCGATGTCCAATTCCAGGCCGCTTAGGACATCCTGGTGCAATATGCTTCCAACAGCCTGGGAATACAGCGGTAGATTGAATCCTACATGCCCGATGAACACACCGCCAAGCATAAACTCTAGGCCGGGTGTCAGGGCGAAGGTGACAATCGGGCCGGTATTGTGAGGAATTTCCTGAGTACTGCCGGGAGGAAACATAAACCAATGTTCAAAAGTCGATTCCAATGTCCGATATGCTGGATTTGTTAGGCTAGTTATAATCTTTGAGTCTGCATACAGGGCCAACTTGTCCTGATTATTCTGATACAGGGTAAAGGTTGAACCCACGGGAATGAGGAAGAAATTGAACATACCCTTGTCAAAGGAATATGCAGTCCCCAATAATGGGTCGGCTTCAATGGATAGGCGTGAACGTAGCGCGATATTCTCAGATGTAAACCACTGGGTTTGGATCGTAACCGCTGCCGTCAAGCTTACAAAACCCGATTGAAGACCGTTTATAATAATTTAGGGAAATCCCAATTCTAACCCAAGGGATAACCAGGGTAGCACCCCGACCTCCAGAAGGGAGTTTAGGCCCGGCGAACCGGAAGTAAACCGGGATACTGACTCATAGTACTCATATCCCACTAAGTTATGATCTTCGTCAGTGGCAGTTATTGCAAGAAAATGTGTACCACTGCTAGGGGTAAAATACACACTGATGTCCACCTCGCCGGGCTGGAGTTGAAATCCCGATCCATGAGCGAACAGGTTGTATCCGCTGAGGAGTATTGATAGAAGCAGGGCAAGGGCAATTCTATGTTTCATGGTGTTGATTCCTTTGGTAAAGCGTATTGCAGGGATGGCTTTCGCCATCCCTATAGCAGTGATAAAATCCTTATGTAGTGCGCAAAAGGTTGTAACTATTCACCCTGGCGACACCATACCT
>NZ_JNUP01000066.1:0-80963 GCF_000758165.1 Spirochaeta lutea
TGCTTCAAGGGTGGGGGAAGGTTTGTAAAAAGTTACAGGGTTTTGCGCACTACAAAAAAAAATCGGTACTGGAACATCCAGTACCGGAATATATAGTTAGCGGCGAAGGGACTTGAACCCCTGACCGAACGGATATGAGCCGTTTGCTCTACCGACTGAGCTACGCCGCCAAGCAACGGTGCAGACTATACCCGGGTAACTTAAAACTGTCAATAACCGGCAGCAATCTTAAAGCAGATTGAAATGGCGTCCCCGGGCAATTAGTTTTTTATTCCAATATTCCGATTGCAAAAACAACCGGCGGTGAGCAGGGTCTTCAATCTTGCTATTCCGTTCCTGCATGGCCTTAACGGCCTTACCCAAGACGGTTATGAAATCATCCTGTCCATCCTCCCCATTCTGCCGGATAGACTGTTCAAGGACCCCCTGATACCACAGCAGATGCCAATGGTAATAGGGGTCACCCAGCATATGGGGACGATTTCTGGTAAGGCTGGTCAGGATTTCCCGGGCCTCCTCAACATGACCAAGTCCCGCCAGCGCCAGGGCTCTCAGCCCCTGGGCCATGGCGGATTCAACGGTAAACCCATTTTCCGTACCGATGAAGCGGTCCTCAAACTCCCAGAACCCCGAGAGGGGTTGCAGGATAAACGGAATCGATCCCACTTCCAATTGAATCTCCCCCATGGGTTCATTGAGGATCTGATGGGCCTGACTGTAGTCAGCCTTCAGGATACAGCCCTCAGCTGCAAATAGCCGGGCTTCTCCCGATTCTGCACCCCAGGGTAGAAGTACGGAGAGCCCCTGGTCTATAGCTGACGAGTAGACGTCGCAGCGTGCTCCCCATATCTGAAACTCCCGGCGCCAATCCCTGAACCTATCCCCGTTAGCCCAGGACGGCATCTGGGTAAAGATCTTCCGAGCCTGGTCATAATCTCCTAGACTAAAACAGACCCGTCCTTGGAGAAACCGAATAAAAAGCGACCAGCTAAAAAACCCGACTTCCTCCAACCGCGCCGATAGACCGCCGTCCTTCTGGATAATCCCAAAAACCCGGGAGTAGTATCCCGTAAAAAACCATGAAAGCGCCTCAAAACAAGAACTGAGCAAGATTATCCACCCTGTTCCGGTTGCCTCGGCCTCCCGGACTGCCATGAGTACGTAATCCTTTGCCTCGCCGAGCTTGTTCTTGGCAGCGCAAATCTCCCCGTATAGCAACATCCCCATAATCTCTCCCAGAACATTTCCAATACTCTGAAAAGAAATCAACGCGGATTTCGTATCGGTTATTGCCGAATCCCATCTTCCCGCATATACAAACAACCGAGCTTGGAGGAGTTTTCTGAATCCCAGGAGTGCCGCGCTGTCTTCGATTCCCGGAAGCCGTTCGATGGTAACCAGGCTGTTTTCAGCGGCCGCTGCCTGCTCGTTCAAATGAAACACCTCGGTCTGGAAGAGCCGGAGCCATCCCTCTTGAAGAACCGACATCATCTTTCCCTGGGCCATATTCTGTTGAATGGATTCCCCCAGCCCCCGGATACCCAGCCTGCTCTGGCCGAGAACCAGGGAGTATCCGATGGAACTTACCGTCTTCCAATCGGTGAACTCATTCAGTATCAGATCCCAAAAGGCGGGTTGCATGGTTACCCGCCCCTGGGAATAGGCGGTCATCACCTGTCGGGTAAGAATGGACCGGACCTCATTAAAATCCGGATCACCCCCGCCCACACATGTCCTCTGCCATACCTCCAACAGCGTCGGTGACAGGGTAAGCAGTTCTTCACCAGCAAGAAGTCCCCGGTCCGCTAGCTGCCTGAACATCTCCGGCAACAGTACCCGGTTTATACCCAGGTGATCCGCTGCCCCGGCCAATTCCTTCACCGGGACCAGCCCCCGGGCGTAGCCACAGAGAAGCACAACCTTCTTCTCCTCCGCCCTCAAGCGGGAAAACTCCTCCCCAAGCTCCTGGGGATTCTCCCCGTTGATGGAAATGGTACGAAAAAAATCACGCGCCTGAAGGTACTGGGTCAAAACGCCATGGGGTTCCAAGGAGACGATCCGTAACGGCTTAGAATAACTGACCTCCCGCGCCACCTCCCGCACTAACTCCACGAGACCGCCGGACATATGCTCCTGGCCGGAAACCACAAGAATCATTCGATCGTTCACCGAGGAGGATTGAATCCAGTTCACCACCCCTGCAGCCATAGAAGCAATATCCTCCCTCCCCAAAGAGGGCCGCAGATACGTATCAGCATCATGAAAGCCTGCAATGATATTCAACCATGATTCGGAAAGATTGTTCCGATCCCTCCAAATCCGTAAGGCTCGGATCAATGGTTCCCACTCGTCCTTATCATACATGCTTCCATGGAGGTAAAAACACCGACTACTGATACCGGGCTGTTCATCCTCGAGAACCGCTGTAAAGCCCTGTAAGCCCTGCATCGCCGATGCAACCCTCAAAAACCCTGGGCCCTTTGTCCTGAGGAACCAGCGCAGGTCCTCCGCCTCCTCCAGGGTGCAACAGCTAGCTCTACTGCGGATGGGCTGGGGCTCTACGGCCCTGGACTCTTGAAGTAGGAACCAGCCTGGAAGGGACTCGGTAAATGAGAGCGGGGGGGTTAAAATCGCCCGGGCATCCTCCGAAGCCCAAAGGCAGTTCTGATAGGGTATCTCCATTCTGAAGGATTTGAAGATCCTCAGGGCTGATGCACGGTCAGAGGCTGTCACCATTACTCCGTGGTATGCCAATAAAAGGGATTTTAATGAACCGAGTACGGTAACACAACGCGCTATTCCTTCTGCGGCGGGATGCACAGTACCGGTTTTCTGGTGAGAAAAGGTTATAACCCAGACCTGGCTGCTGAGCTGCTCAAAGCCTGAGGCATATTGTACACTGGCTTCCTTCAGTTCCAATAACCCCTGACTAAATTTATCCGCTTTTAGTGTAACGAGTTGGGGAGCGAAGGGTACTTCAACAAAAAAGTAGATCATCCTTCCTCTATTGTCGATTCATTTCCTGTATACCCTTAGTAGCTTTATTAGATTCAGCTGAGTTTTTCGAACTTGAGTTGTTCTTATTCGAAAGTGGGTATATAACTATATGGGAGGGGTACCACCATGCCTGAATTAGCCACATGCACCTATGACGGCCAAGCCGGATTGGTTAAGCAGATCACTACTGAAGAGATTCAACTGGAATTCGAAACTGAACCCAAGATCTCCGTAGGTCGTATTGATACCTTCACAATCCAGCCCCAGTCCTCCGGAAATCCCGATGCGTTCAGCCTCAAAGGCGAGGTACATTGGATCAGACATAAAGACAGTAAAACTATTGTAGATATTTCCGTTATGGAACTATCGCTAACCGGGCATATAGCCTTAAAAAAGCTCATTCAAAGTTACCAAAAGCACTGATTTCCCCAACCCGCAGGGTCATCCGCCGATGGTAAGCCAACCATAGTAGGCAGACCACAAACCGGTAGCTCGTGTAAAACACTAAGGAGCAACCAAACCGGCTGCTCCCCTACCTCCAAGGCACGACCCAGGACGGCTCCGCTGAACATGGGTGTATGCTGCCCTTCTATCTAGGGTGAATCCCAGGTGAACTTTAATCTTCCCGCGGCTCAGCCACCTCTATTTTTCCATCATAGTCGCTTCCGTATATATAAGAGAGGAGGAAACCATGATCGGTAGATTTCATGTCCAGGAATTGTACCCCCACGTAGACCCGGCCCGAATCCCGATACAGGCGCATAATCCGGCCGCTGCAGGGTATCCTCTTCTTTCCCGCATGGATTACAAGTTCCAGGTCCATGAAAAGCCGGAGAGACGGTCCATCCAAGGGAAAGGAGAACAGCATACCCGATCCACTGATATCGACCAACTCGCTTTTTTTAAACTCGGCCTTTACCGGTACTGCCTTGAAATAACCGTTCTTCTGTAGGCTGTAGGAGAGCAGGCGCGAAAACTGGACCACAAAATCAATGACGTTTCGCGAAAAGCTGCTGGTCTGAACATCGGTACGAATGAGGAGGATATACCCCACCACATACTCGTGGTATAACACCGGACAATACAATTCATGCCATACCCGTTGAGCCTTCCGCTTTTTGACATACTCCTCCAGGCCGGAAACCTCCGTCATGGGATCCTCTCCCATGTCCTTGAACAAGCGGTAGATGTCATCCTCAGAGATAAGCAGGTGCTGAAGATTCCCCTTGGGCCCGGGGTTCACTGCCTGAATATCCTCAAAGGGCAGAAGGAGAACCTTTCCCCCGGCAGCAACCAGCCGTTCCATGGCGGTCTCGGGTTTACGCTCCCGGAACATAATGATCTTATTCTCCGAAGCAAAGCTGGCCACCTTCTCGCGGAATCCCTGCAGCAACTGGGCAATACGAGCCGGATCAAAGCGGTTATCCAGGGTAGGCATATCCGGCTCATAGTAGGTCTCGCTGGCGGGAAAGTCTAATTGGAAGCGTTCTCCCTCCAGAACCAAGGAAACCTGGATATCACCCTCAGGCTGAACCCGCTCAAATGAGCGGCTGAGATCCCGATATACGTTCGAAGGAAGATATACTTGAAGGCTTTTTCCCGTACATGAATGCACCCCGGATGTGGCTGTCATGGCTGTCCCGCGGAATCGGAAGAAGAGAGTTACCTCCTTGGGGGTGCCGTTGCATTCATCCTTATCCAACTCAAGGGTGATTTTCTGGTTAACAAAGCCAAGAAACCGGCCGTGGTATCGCTTCCCCTTGGCATGTATAGAAACAGGAGCCTCATTATCAACCAGATTTTTAAAGATAAATTCTTTTTCTATACGTTTAATTTCCTGTGCCACGTGTTTAGCCTTTCAAACTTATTTCAAAGGAGATACAACTACATCCACAATCTTCCAGGAGTCCGGGCCTTGAAGGTAGAACACTACATGTTGCTCCTCCGGTCTTCCCCACAGAATAACCGATATTTCCAATTCCTGGGGTGAAACCCGGTGTGTACCGATAATATAATGCATTTGCCATGATAAAAAAAGCTGTTCAGATTCCAGCACCTGATTCTGAACCATGACATCGTAGGGAGGAGCCAACAATTCCTTGATGGATTTCCGCTGTTTTACCCGTTCCAGAAAATCTGTAACCACCCCATAGGCCTGCCGAGCCTGGGGATTCATCTGTTCGGGCAATATCACCTTGAACTCCTGCCCGATGGTGGGTAATACCGGCACATATCCCCAGTGTCGGTCTGTCACCTGGGCAGTACCTATGCCGCTCGTTATGGTATAAACCAGAACGAGTATGATGGTCCGGCTCTTGGGGAACTTGTTCAAAACCGCCCTCCTTACAACAGTTACACCTCGCCCCTTCCGGGCCGGTCCATGGGAACCTACCCGATCCTGCGGCACCGGGTAATAGACAATACCACTCCGAGGGGGTAAGCTCAATTCCAATATGAATCACGAATTGCGTTCCCACATCGAAAACGATTATAACCTTCCCATCAGAGACCCCATCTGGCACCATATCTACCTATCTCCGGGCCTTAACAAGATCATCCAATCCCGACCGTTCCAACAGCTTTCCCGGATTAAGCAGCTCGGCCCCGCATACCTGGTATACCCCGGGGCAACCCATAGTCGATTCAACCATTCCCTGGGGGTTTTCCACATAGCAATGAGGATACTCCAGCGCATTCTCCTGAGACCATCCTGCCCTCCCCTCACCCTCGAGGGAGGTAAGGCGTTTCTTACCGCTGCCCTGGTGCACGACCTCGGGCACTTCCCCTATACCCACAGCCTCAAGGAGCTTCCCCTCAAGGACCACGAGGTGCTCACCGGGGAGATAGTGCTCAGCCAGCCCCTCTCGGACATCATAACCCGGGAAATCGGCACCAGTCCGGAGTATGTGGCAGATATCGTTGATACCTCGCGGCACTCATCCCGGGATGAGATACTCTTTTTTCGCAACATCCTTTCGAGCCCCTTGGATCCGGATAAGCTGGATTACCTGACTAGGGATGCCTTTTTTTGCGGGGTTCCCTACGGAACCCAGGATATCGATTACATCCTCAGCAGGATCCACCCTGCAGGGTACTCTGGAATCACCCTGGAGGAACAGGGGGCATCATCAATAGAACACCTGCTATTCTCTAAATACCTTATGTACCGGTCGGTCTACTGGCACCGGCAGGTACGCATCGCTACCGGCATGATTAAAAAAGCCTTATTCCTGGGCCTGACCAATGCCATCATCAGTCCTGAAGATTTGTACAATCTGGATGATGAGGGGTTCTTTGCTACCTTAAATACCAGGGAGGGATTCATTCCCTTCGGTCTCATTGAGTCTGTCCACCGGGGGGAGCTTTATACCATTGTAGTGGACCGCCCCTTCGATCCTGGCAGCCAAGGACACCACCATCTCGAAGACCTGGTGTACCGGGAACAGTTTGAACAGCGTATTATGGAGTGGCTCCGGAACCATACCGGCCTTCAGGTCCAGCCGGAAGAGGTGGTCTTGGATATTCCTGAGTCCATTTCCTTTGAGGTCGATCTGCCCATCCTTCGCAGGGACTCTACAACCGCACCCTATCTAGAAACCCGTACGGTATTTACCCCCCGGGTTGTCAACGATTTCACTCAAACCTTGCGCTACATCCGGGTAGCTCTCTCACCCAGGGTAGCTCAGGCGTTGACCACCCCCCTGCCCTTCGATGATCTGTTGACACAGCTTGCATAGCCTGGGCAAAGTACTATAGGTTACCCATAATGAAGAGTTCAAAAATACTTAAAGAACGCATACGTCGTATCGAAATCCTCCTCAAAGAACTGGGCTATGATGTGGAACCCGACGAACTTCCAGAAATGGCTGGATACAGCGCCGGGGTTTTTCAGGGGGAGCAGTACATTCTGAGTATCTCCGTCGATCAGGAGAGCAGGTTCCTGGAGCTTGGCTTTACCTTCGGATTTAGTAATTCCCTCCATGAACGAATACGATCATCTATGGAAGATCTTTTGGGAATCTGCTATGAATATGGAAACTACCTGTCCATCCAAACCCTGGATCCAGAAATAACCATTTCTATCTTTTCAAAGATTTACTTCTCCGGCCTAAACTACTATGCTTTAAAGGAGTCTGTCCGCGATCTACGCGCATCAGTTCGGCTCATCAAGGAACTGTTTCAGATTCATGACCATTTGGTAGGGGATGAGTATGGAAATTCATAACTTAATGGAAGACAAGGTTTTGGAGATGATTGCAGAGATCTGTGATTCCGAAGAAAAAACCCGTGCGAACGGGTACTGCACCTCTGAACAATGCCGTTTGGATGCTGCCTGCTTTGTGTTAAACCGGATTCCCCAACGGTATGTAACCTCGGGGCGGGGATTCGCCTATCTAGAATCGGATTTTAACGATAACCAGCAACTCCAGGTGGACATCATGACCCTTTGTCACGAGGGGCTGCGTAGGGTTTCAACCATCCAACGAAGTTTCTACGGAAACGACACCCCTTCACACCCCAACTCCTTCAAAGGCCCCTGTTTTACCTTTCCCCTAATCAAAGGCCGGTTGTTTAACGGAATAACCTTCGAGCCCATTGTAGGCCTGGATATAAAGATTCGCTTTAATAAGGAATTGGTGCCCATGATTGATTCCCGCTGGCCCAATCCCTACTCAGTTGTTGGGAATACGCCGGGAACCTATCTGTTCTGGCCGCGCCCTGTAGAAGCCGAATATGAGGGCCAGGAACAGGATTTTGACTTTGAATTAGTTATCGAAAGCCCCGAGTACGAGCCCTTCTTCCATTACTTCACCCTACACCTCCGGGCCGAGGATATTTCATCCCGGAGCGCCCTGAAACCCAACCGCGACTTCAACCTCACCGATCTTTTTCTGATTCCCCGGGGTATTGAAGAGGATATGCAGCTCTAGGACAAAGGGATTCTACTGCCCGCAAAAACGATACCGTGGGTGTCGAACCAACCCAACCCTGATGGAGCTCATAGCCCCGGCTGAGCAGCCCACCGCAGCAGCCTCGGGTAAACATGCTACACCCTTTGCGCACGAGGAACGAATCGCTAAAATTGTTCGCTATAGATCTCAACATCCTGAATGCGGCCCGGGACCCAGCGCTCTGCGAAATTCAAAATCTTATGCATGACCGATTCGCCGAACTGCTTGTCATTGGAAACGAGGGCAACGCCGATCTGGCCGAAGGTAAGGCTCTCATGCAGGTCTACCTCCGCGGCGCTCACCTTAAACCGGTCGATGATCTTGCCCTTGAGTCCCTTGATAACCTTCCGCTTTTCTTTCAGTGAAGTGGTATCCGGAAGCTCCACCACAAACTGAAGCATTGAAATCACCATAAACCCTGTTATTCCTGAGAATCCCCGGAATTCTGATCGTCTAGGAGGGATTCCAAATCCAGATGTGCTGTGTCAAGGCTGCTGGAACCCAAGCCCTCCATTTCCACCCGATTTTTCATGGGCAGAAACTCCTGATTATAGCTGTCCGCCAGGCGGTATATCTCATCCTCAGCATAATTCCGGGGAATGGCGATTTCCAAGGCATAGGTCGATTCATCCATTCCCCTCCGCATGATGGCCACAGGGTCAGACACCGTCAGTGCAAAGTGCGGCCCGTAAATAAAGGTCAGTACAAAGAGCAGCACGACAATAATGACAAAGACATAGAGGGAGGTTCTCGCATCCTGGGCATTCAGAGCCAGGGTCGATAGGTATACCGTAACGGAATCACCCTGGAGATACGCATAATCCCCGGGACCGTACTGGTCGACCATTTCCGGTCGATCATAGCGCTGGTACACCGTCCGGTTATTCTGTTGAATCAGAAGAATCTCGGGTACGAGGCTGGCACTCTGTCGAATCTGAGAAAGGGAATCCGAATCGGCAGCATCCACCGTTTCAAGGGTCTGGGACACCGCCTCCGCCCGACGAATGAAGTCCGTACTGGGATCCACGGAAGGAAGCAGGGAGCTCAGGATGCTTAAAACCATGACAGTAAATACTATGGTTGCAATCGATAGGGTCGCAATCTTATTAATGTGGCGCTGGGCCATGACCGAATCGATAAAACGGATATTCTTCGCAATCTTAAGAACCCGAAGCAGCCGGAGAATCCGGGCGATGCGGATGGTTTTTGCGATCTTCAGCACATTAAGAAATCCCCCCATCCCCGAGAATCCAACCGATCCTGCAGCCAGGGCAATGACCGTCGGCCCGGAATTTAATAGAAGCAGGGGTATGGAGGCTGCCAGATCAATCCAGCCCCCTCGCTCCAACAGGTATCCCCGGACATCCCGTTGAAGGATGCTGGCGTACAACCGTGATAGAAACTCAATGGAAAAAAACAGGTCGAAACCAAACCCTGTATACACCAACACCCGCCGGAACGACCAACTCCAGCCGCTGAGCCGGGCAAAGTCTTCCAAAAACGTCTGTATTAATACAAGGAAAATTGCTGCAACCACAATCCCTTCTAACAAGCCTTTTACCGAGGTCTTTTGGGTCCTCATCTGAGTTCCTCCTAACGGGAAAATTCCGCCGCAATCATGAATAGTTCATCCAAAAACCGCACATCGTACCCGAACACGGGGTAGTTTTTCCGAGCCGTACTGAGCCAGCTCTTCTCTGGTGTATTGGCACCGCGGTCCACGGTTTGCCCAGGACGGTAGGCCCTGCCCCAGTCAGAAAAAATACATGCAAGTCGTGCGGTGGCTTCAATATACGAGTTGTCCTTAAATGAGAGATTCGCGTTAATGCCGCTGGACAGTATCTGGGGGGGTAGATTCTTCCACTCTTCCCCTAATTGTTTTCTGAGCTTTTCACCGAAACTGGGTTGGATCACTCCGCTCCGCCGGTCGGGCAGGGATTGATGTGCCCTGACGTAGTAGTAGATGACCGGACGGAGTAGCATACTGGTTTCCACATACCGGAGGATCTCCTCCCTGCTCATCTTTAACCGCTGCACCTTGGACAGCTCAAAATGGATGTGCCGTTTACGATCCACTGCTTCAAGGCAGTAAAACTGGGGCAATCGACGTTCTATGGCGGTCCAAATGCCGGTGTACATCCGTCTGGCGTGGGGATTGGTAACCAAACCTAACACGAGCTTCTTCAACTCCTGCTTTGATCGGGTTAGTTCGGTTGTGCTCGCATCCAGGGCCTGGAAAAAACTGAGATCCAAGGTATTATCCAGGTATGATATCATCTGGGGCAGCAGTTGGGTGTTGGTAATCTCGTAGAGATTAGTCAACAGCAATGCTATGATCTGTCCCCAGGAGCGACCGGGAAAAAACCTGTCTGCCGCCAGGGTGGGGCCCAGAACATTCCGGTTTTGCATGAGAAACTGAATGATCTGCTCTTCTCGCTGCAAAAGAGAATCCTCTGCTAAGGCCGGATTCTGTAGTAACTTTACCAAAAAGGCCTTAGCCTTCGGAGCCTCTGCGCTGTCCATGGAAGCAAGTATAATACAGGGAGTTTAAAATTGAAAACCCGCAGAGAGAACTCGTTTGGCCTGCTTCTCGGAATACTGATCTTCAGCTGCCCTCTGTCCGGGGGTTTTTCCCAAACTCCCCCCCCGAACCTGGAGAACCTGCCTCCGGGGATGCGGGAATATTTCGAACCCGAAGCCCCGGCCTCCCTTCTCGATTTGTCCCTGGGCGATCTTGCCGCAGAACTGTTCATCTACGGTACCTGGACGAGCCAACTCGGTGCTCATTTCGGGGTTAGCTTTGTACCCGATTCCCAGGGTGATGTTGTTGCCATTCCGGGAACATTTCCTGGGCTTGAAGCCATCCCCTTTAAAAACACCGTCGATCTGCTGGTGAGTATCTGGATTGATCGGGGGTATTTTCTGGAGGCCGATGCAAAAAAGGAGTTTTCGGATTTGGGCCTTCTCATGGGGTACTCAAATTGGGAGCAGGATTTCTGGTTATCCAGGGTATGGCTGGGCAACCGGGGCATCGGGGTCCTGGGAAATCCCATGCTTCCCCAGCTTGCAGTCATCGACGGTACACCCGGCATCACCGCGGCCGCCCGATCATCCCTGGGGGTCCATGAGGTGGTTCTGCGGCTGGACGGCCGCCAGACCAGCACACGGTATTTCCTGGGTACCCAGGAGGTGGAGATGGTGCAGATTGAAGACAGCCGGTGGGTCTCCGGCTTTTCATTCATGCTTCCCTGGGGATTCCCTGCAAGCCTTCAGGATGAATTCGACCTGTACCAAGAGGTGGCCCCTAGCACACCCGGCGCCATTGAGGATGAAGCCGGGATCCGGTACCTCCCCCTCAAAGCCCGGGAGGATTACCAACTCCTGGCGGAACAAGGCAGGGTGTACCTGAAGGAACATCCGGGGCAGAAGCGGATAGTGGCAATGGTACCTCCCTTCGAGGACTCCTATCAGGAATATCCCCTCGTACCCCTGACCCTCGATCCGAATGCCCCGAACCGCTATCATTTCCAGCCGACAGATACATTGGAAGTCCGCCTTCCCCCTGGACAGGATCTAGAACTCTACGCAGACCGCCTGGACACCCTGGAACTCTCCGAAGACTCGGATCCCGCTACCTGGCCTGGAATTACCCGGCTTTTTCCCGAATTTCCCCGGGGCAGCGGTTCTTACGGCATCCTGCTCTTCGATCCCCAACGGTTTTCCCCCTTCATGGACTACGGGTTTTACTCCATGAAATCGAACCAGGACGGAGAAACTCCCGAAACTCCGGAATCAACCGAACCTTCCGAATCCCCGGCAGGTCAGGAGCTGCTCCGGGCAGATTACCAGCCCGGCGGCGGAAGCGGAATACTCCCCATGGTGCTCCAACAACTCTCCCCCACCCTGCTCCGGATTATTCCCGGAGATACCGGAGGCCCCAGGCGTCTGCCCCTGCTCTCCTACACCCCAGAAGCACTCAATACAAACCCATACATTTCTCGGAGCCTTCAGCCTCCGGGAACTATTCGCTTTTACCGGCCCCTGGGAGAGGATTCCGGCGTAATCACCCTCTCCCCGGATACCAAACCGGGATCCATCACTGTGCTTCGTAACGGTGTTCCCGTCCAGGATGTGGAGATAATCCCAGAAACCGGGGAACTGCGTCTCCGCCCTGAACCGCACAACACCGAGCTTATTACCGTAACCCAGCAAAGCCACAGTCCGGGATCCGCCTTCACCAACCTCAGCATCGGCACCCAGCATCGCATCAGCCTTGCAGAGGACCGATTCACCCTCGGACTCGGAGTAGCCGGTTCCATTCCGATTGCCGAGGATGGTGCCGCAGCCTTAACCGATCTGGATGCCGAGGGACTCTCACGGCGATCGGGTCTCCTCGAAGGGCGCTTGGATACCTCCTACCTGGATGATTGGATCACTGCCCGGATAAGCCTGGAGGCCCAGCTTCAGACCAGCGACCGTTTCGGAGGCATCGGCATATTCTCATCCGGAGGAACAACCTTCACTGTAATCTCCGAACCCTACCGGGCACTCCCCCTTTCGGATCTCGCTCCGTCCTGGCTCTATCCGGAAACCTCGCTGCCGGAACTCTCCCGGGAAACCCGGGCCCTTCCGGTGTACCGGGATTCCTACATCGGCGGATCTATTCGGGAGCTCCCCAGGACGTATGATGATCCAGCCCTTACCGAGGACTCCACCCTGCCCCCGGGGGAGCAAGACGGGGTAACCCTGACCGGGCCCTATCCCGTCAGGGGAACCGGTACCCAGGATTCCCTTATCGAGGGTTACGGCCACCTCTTGGAATCCCATTTCACAGAGAACCAGGTCTGGACCGGTATGATTCTCCCCGGGGCTCTTTGGTCCGAAACCCCGGAACCCGATGCCCCGGATCAAGACAGAATGACCAGTCCTCCCTCCCGAATACGGGGCACCGTCGGGCTGTTGGAACTGCCCCAGACCGGTGCCGAGGTCGACCTCTACCTGCTGGTCGGACACATGCCCGAAGACCTCAACAGTAACGGAACCATCGACCAAGGGTATCCCCTGGCCCTGGATGCTCAAGGAACAATTCTAGCTGGAACAGACTGGCAGCGGGGGTATACCGCCGGGCTGATTGACATCCCCCCCGGGGAGGACCTGAACCGGAACGCGGTGTTGGATAGGTTCCAAAGAGCCCAAGGCATGGCCCTCTCTTTGGGCAGCTTCACCGCATCGGGCCCCGGAACCATCACCTTCGACCGCCCCATCCCTCCCTCGGTGCGAATCCAGATTCTACAAGGCACAGCAGAGATCGCCCTGGTTGCAATCAATAAGGGGCAATCCCCCGGCACTCTGCGGATCGTCGCCGGCGACTGGCGCTACATCTTCGATGATTGGCCCCTCTCCCCCGGCACCGGGGGAACAGTCACCCAATACCCCCCGGACCATCCCCTGGCCCAGGATCTTCCCGGCCTACCCACCCGGGGAGATTGGGGTCAATCCTTCGCCCAGGGCAACCGCCAGTTTTCCTGGAACGCCGGGCAACCCGAATCCTGGGAAACCGGCACCTCCTTTTCTCCGGTCCCCAAACAGGCCTACAACAAAATCTCCCTTTCTTTCTATATTCACGACCTGGACCAGGGAACCATGACCCTCCTGGTCCGGGGCCAACACCAGGGCACCGCGGTCAGCCTCCCCGCGGCCCTCTCCCTGCCCTCGACGCCGGGATGGTACCGTCTGGATATAGATCTAACCCAGGGGGATTTCACCCTTTCTGATGCACAAAATACCGTCCTCCAAAGCGGCAGCCTTACAACCCCGATCCCGGAGGTGCTAACCGGCTTGGGCATAGAAATATCGGAGACCAACCGCGGCACTGTAACCCTTGGTCAGGCATGGTTTTCCTCACCCAACACCCGGGGACAGCTGTCCACCCAGGGCGATCTAATCCTGAGAGCCGGAGAAAGCAGCATCTACGGGCTTACCCAGGTTAACTGGATAACCGGAAACCTCCTCGCCGATCTAGGGCTAACCCTGGGTTATTCGGGCTTCTCTCTCCGGGGAAATCTCACCCTAGGCAACCAGAGCTATACCACCTCTCCTGAAATCATCTCCGCAGGCCACGGTCTAACCCTCCCCCTCGGGTTCCTTTCCCTCGGACACTCCTATACCCAAGGCCTGGATCCAACGAACCTCTGGAATTCCCTCACCAATACCCTGCAAATCACCCTGGGAAAAACCGTTCCCCAATTCACCTTGAGTCTCGCCAGCTCTCTAAGCGAGGCATCGAGACTGCTCCATCGCAGCTGGAAGGGCTCCCTGGGATTCAGTGGTAAAAGTCAGGGTGATTCTCATGCCTCTGCTTCCCAATTCGATGCAACCCTTACCCATACCCAGGGGCATCGACCTTCAACCCCCCGAACCCTCTCCACCAACTACCCCTCGAGCCTGCTGGCGAGCCTGGAACACAGCGTACCCTGGGTTATCTCCCAGGAAGATAGCCGCAGCTACACCGGGACCACGGGACTGAAACTCCCGGGTATGGAACTATCCTATTCCATCGCCGATGAACATCCCCCGGGTTCCATCGGCCCCCGGGCGGTCAGGGCAGGTCAGAAACTCACCCTGTTCCTGATTCAAACCGAGATAGCCGATCTTACCCTGAACTACTCCCGCGATTCCGTCAGCCAATGGGAACCGGCGCTTTTTCATTCCATCGGGGAGGATTTACAGAGCCTCGGTAGAATCATTCAGCAGGCTCCCCGGTCGATCATAGACCTTCCCCTCGCAGACCTGCTGTGGCCGGAATCCATCCTGGAAATTCCCGGAAGCAGCGCATTCACCCTGACCCCGAGCATCACCCTTAACCTCTCCCGCCCCCTCCGGGGCCTCGCATCGGACCTCTACACCCCGAGTTCCGTCTTTGTGGGAGCAGGAAGAATCTCCACGGAAGCCCGGGATTCCACCAGCCTCGGTGGGTCAGTTGGTATCAATGCCCTGAATATCTTCGGCCGTCGGGGCATCCTCGCCTCAAGTCAGGCCTTCGACAGCGATGACATTCGGTTATCCGGCGGCTTTGTATTGGTGCACCCGGAGATGTACTGGTACGGGGGATTAGCCGCCCAATGGGAGTTGTACGGCCTGGGATCCGGCGCCGGCAGCCCTCCGCCTCAATCCCTCTGGGAACTGCCGATATCGCCCTTGGGGTTCCCCCAGGGGGGCAGTTTACTCCCCCACACCCTGACCCTGAATACGGATCTCACCCTCGTCCGCCACCTAGAAGGAGGATTTATCGGCTCCCTAGGGGGCGGATACTCCTACGATACCCCTCTGCCGCCCATGCCGGAACAACTGAAGGCCTGGACGGACCAACAGCCCTGGCAGCTTATTCACCAAACCACGGGAATGATTGCCGGCCAGCTTCCCGGAGCTGGACTCAGCATGCCCCAGGAGCAAGCGGCAGGAGAATCACCCCAAAACAGCCCTAACATGACACCCCGAACCTGGAATAAACCCTCACTTTTTACCGTTCCCCTAGTGTCTTCAGGTTCATTCTCAATTATCATTAAGCACAGCAGCGTAATTGTCCTTCCCGGTGCGGGAAGTCTCCGGCTCTTTGCAGGCCTTGGCTGGAGACTCTACGAGTACCTGAAAATTCCGGATACCCTTACCCATCAACTGGGAGGACACGTGGGAATTGAGGTTCAACTTCAATTGTGACACTGATTACTTCGTAGTGCGCCAAGGGATGTACCATACGCCGTACATAGACACACCCTGCTATCCAATCCAAGGATAGTGTCACCGGCAGCAATGGTTACAACCTTCTATGCACTATAGATTTTTTTGCTTCCGGCGTTATATTTATAAGGAGGAGGGATTCCTATGAAGCAGCGTATAGTTACCGTCTTGATCGGTACTTTGTTTTTTTGTCTCGCTACCGTTCCCCTGGTGAGCCAGGATGAGGCCGGTTCACCGGATCTTGGATTAGGAATGGACCTGGCTCTGGGCACCAGCACCTTTACTAACCCCAGCACTGGCCAGCAGGAAAACTGGCAGACCCTGGGACTGAAGCCAGATTTGGCCATCGGCAAGTTCGGTATCGGTCTGGATATTACCTTGAATTACCGATTCACGACCTCCGAGGGAGAACCGGGATTCGAGGTACGGAAAGAGGACTGGGTTCCCTCGGAAGAAGCAGGCACTACCTTCCTGGATCTGTATCTCCCCCTGTTTAATTACATTCGCTGGGGTGTGAAGGGTGAACCGCTGTATGCCAAGATCGGCGGCATCGAAGACGGTCTTCTGGGTAACGGGTTTATTCTGGGTGGTTTTTCTAACACCCTCCATCGGCCGGACAACCGCCTCGTGGGTCTAAGTTTCGATCTTGACGGCAATCTCTTCGGATTTCCCTATGTCGGCTTAGAGACCTTCGTTAGCAACCTTGCAGCCTTTGATCTAATGGGAGGACGCTTCTACACCCGTCCCCTGGCTTGGCTGAATGTTCCGGTACTAAATACCATGCAACTCGGCTTTACCCTTGTCGCCGACCGGGATCCCTTCTTCTTCGACCGGTTGGATTATAAAGAGGTTGCCGCTGCCAGCGAAACAGCACCGACGTATCGCTACCCTGATTACCAAGACTATGTAGAATCGAAGGAAAATCTTCCGGATCCGGCAAGTATGTGGGGTTTCGACCTGCGGGTACCCATTCTTGGAAGCCAAGCCATCAGCCTCGCAGCCTTTACCGACCTGGTTAAACAACCCAGCGGCACCGGATTCATGATCGGCTTTGGCGGACAAGCCTTCAGTCTGCTGAATTTCGGCGCCCAGGTGCGTGTTCTGGGAGAAAACTTTCTGCCGGTATACTTTGATGGCAACTACGATCTGTACCGGGTTGATAAATACCGCATATTAACGGGAGAGGAGACGGTTCCAGGCTATGAAGGTTGGTTCGCCACCCTGGGTCTGGATGTCTTGGAAGGTATGGTAGTCTTCAATGCGAGCCTGGAAGGCCCATTCAAGCCCGATCCCGATGTACTATTCCTGAATCCCACCCTGAAAGGGCATCTCAGCGTATCGCCGGAGCTTCTGGCCGGCTTCAGCCTGAACGGCCACTATGAGAAGAAAGGAATCACCGACATTGCGGATCTGATTAGTCCGGAAAATGCAGTTATCGGCCTCTCCGTGGGGTACCAGACCGGTCCGGCCATAATTTCCTTGGTATATGACTTGAAGTATAATCCCGTTACCGCTGAAGGTGCGGACCCCTGGAAGGTCACCTCAAGCATTGAAACAACACTGACCTTTTAGGGATGTCCAGTTAAGGAGGAATATATGAAAAAACAGCGATTACTAATGTGTTTTATCGCCGTGTTGGCTGTCCTGGGAGGATACGGTTTCGCCCAGGCTGATGCCCCTGCGGCGTATCTCGAATACTATGACTTCGGAGTATCGGTCTTCGATTCCGAGGGATTCGAAATCCCCGATATCTCCTTCGGATTTGAGCTGGATCCGGGGTACCGTATTGAAACCAATGAAGGGGCTGCGGAAATAAGCCTGCAACCCAATGGTTCGATTATCAAACTCTCCCCGGGTACCAACTTCACCATCGACAGTGTTCAGGGTCGTGACGGAAGTACCTCGAACAACTTTTCCGTCGGCCGAGGCCGGATTCGTGCTGTCGCCGCGAAGGTAACCGGATCGGAATACAATTTCCGTACCCGAACCGCCGTAGGGGGTGTTCGGGGAACCGACTTCGGTATCGAGGTGGTTCCGGATCAGTCCGATTCTCTCTTTGTTGCCGAAGGAAGTGTGGAATTTACCAACTCTGAAACGGGGGAAAGCCTGTTACTTGGAGCCGGCCAATTTGCCAATGCCCTTTCAGAGGTTTTCCAGGCGGTTAACCTTACAGCCGAAGAGATGGGAGCCTTGTTTGAGGGACTTGATTTTTCCGCTCTAGATCCGGCCTCAGTACCCGGTCAGCCCCAACCCCAGGCAGACGATCAGCCTGCTGATCAGCCCGAGGAAGGCGACGACGGCTCTGAAACGGCTTCAGGAGCCGGAAGCTCGGGGCCCCTAGCCTCTCCGGAGAGTCAGCAGGACCAGACCGCCCAGGAAGAAGGAGAAGCCCAGGGTGATCCAACCATCAATACCGACAGCCCCATCTATAAGTTCCTTAGCGACTTCCTCGGGATGGAGGTAGGTTCCATTACCATGGATGGCAAGACCTACGGGAAGGCAGTGTTCCAACCGAAGATCAATTTCGGCAGCTTTAGATCCCAGTTGTATCTGCCTATTATCTATTCCGACAACCTCCTGGACCCCGAAAACTGGCATAAGCCCCAGGGTAACGATGAATGGAGTTTCGGTACCGATCAGCCCGAGGGTGAGGTGCTGGCCATTGTCGGGGATGTCCTCAAGGATTTGGTTCTAAAAATTAAATACATCGAAATCGGCGATTACCGCGACCCCTTCTTCTTGAAGCTCGGAAATGTTGAAAGCATGACACTCGGACACGGTATGTTGATTAATAACTATGCCAACGATGCAGATTTCCCTGCGGTGCGAAGGATGGGTCTGAACATCGGGTTGACGGGGAAAAAGGTAGGCCTTGAGCTGTTAACCAACGATCTGAGTAATCCGGAAATCTTTGGAACCCGGTTTGTATTCCGCCCCGCTGCCCCGTCCTTCGGCTTGGGCGTAGCCCTCAGTCTCGCAGCGGATATCAATCCCGGCGGTGAGCTGGAACGGGCGGCTGAATCGGCTGGTACGGATAATCTGACAGAATTGCAAAAAGCAGCAGCCGAAGCGGATCTGATGTTCTTTAATGCAGCCTTTGATATTGATGTCCCGATAGTGGAAACCGACTTCCTGAGTCTGGTACTCTTTGGAGATTTAGGTACCTTCATCCCCTACGTTGGATCATCCGTTACCCTGGACGGCACCACCATTGAGTCCGGGCTGAGGACCGAAGCCTTCATAGAACGTGACGATGGATTAAAGATCCGTAACTACGGGATCCAGACCGGATTGTTCGGGAATCTTTGGATCCTCGATTACCGGTTGGAGTTCCAGTACTATCAGGGTGCATTTACTCCGTCCTTCTACAACAATCCCTACGACCGGATACGATCCCAGCGTGCCACCGATACCCTTACCTTCCTGTTGGATCCAGCTGGATTTGACGGAATAACCAAGGCTGGTGTTTACGGATCCGCCGGAGCGCAGATAATTCCTGGATTAAGTCTCGGTGCCGGGTATAAATGGCCGTGGGTCATTGGAGCAGAGGGAGAAGCTGATATCACCGCCGACGATTACTTCCACATCGGCCTGCATGTTGCCGAGGGTCTCTTGCCCTACAACATCAGCGGAGGCATCCAGTTTGAACGGGCCCGATTCCGGGATGTATTCACCGACACGGAGAATTTCTCCCTCTTTGATGAGAATGCAACCTTTAAGGGCTCCATTAGTGTTGAGGTAGCACCCCTTATGGATATCGTGCTGTCAGTCGGTACTGCAGTATTGCGGGATGACACCGGTGCGGTGCGGTACAATGAGGGTGGAAAGCCGGTTTTCGGACCAACCATCAGTCTTGAAACGAAGATCGGATTTTAGTAGCTTGATTCTCAATGAATGAGAACCAGAAACACCATGCCCATCCTTCCCCAAGGCGTGTACAGGTCTTGCGGGAGGATGTGGCTCGTAAAATCGCGGCCGGTGAAGTAATTGACCGGCCGTATTCTGTTTTACGTGAATTACTCGATAATGCCATTGACTCCGGTGCGGATCAGATTCAGGTAGAGATTGCTGATGGTGGCACGCGATTAATCCGGGTAAGCGATAATGGATCCGGAATGAACAGTGAGGATCTATCCCTATGCTTCCAATCCCACGCTACCAGTAAAATTGAACATGAAGATGATTTGCTGCGAATCCAGACCCTAGGATTTAGGGGAGAGGCGTTATCCAGTATTGCAGCGGTGAGTAAACTGGAGATTACCTCCCGAGCAGAGGATGCTCCTGAGGGAGGGGTTGTAATCGTTCATGGGGGAAAAAAGGTCAGCCAAACCACCAAGGCTTGGGGAAAGGGCACCAGTATTGGGGTGAGCGATCTTTTTTTTAACCTCCCCGCCCGGAAGAAGTTTCTAAAACGCTCCGCAACAGAGGCGATGCTCTGTAAAAATACCCTCATAGAAAAGGCCCTAGCCTTCCCCCATATTCAGTTTGAATACAGAACAGAGGGAACACTCCGGTTCGTCCTGCCAGGGGTTCCTCCTCAGATAGAATCAAACCACTTACAGCGAATTCTCATGGCGTATCCGGACCTAGGAGATGAAAAACTCTTTTTCTCGGTCCAGGGTTCCGGGGATGGATTTTCTTTTACAGCCGTTATCGGTGAGCCGGGTATCAGCCGTGGGGACCGGAAGATGGTACAGGTGTATGCAAACCATCGCCGTATTCAGGAGTTCTCTCTCATTCAAGCCATGGAGTATGGGTTCCAGGGGTTCTTGCCTGGCGGCCGGTACCCCGTTGCCTTTCTGTTCCTGGATGCCGATCCTGCCTTTGTAGATTTCAATATCCATCCTGCAAAACGTGAAGCGAAATTCACCATTCTGCCGGAGATTCATCGAAGGGTGAGCCGATCAGTACAAGAAATTCTTTCCAATCACGCAAAGCAAACCCTGAGCTACCAGCAGCGAAGCGCCAGTCCCCGGCAGGATATCGGCGTTACATCCTTCCTGCACCATAACTCCACCGGGCAACTGCAGGGACACCCCCATGGCGCCACCCCGGCTGATTCCCCTCCCAATTCTGATTTCCCGGCTCGGGGAGTTCAGGAACGTATCCCGAATTGGAACCGACCTATGCCCCGCTCTACCTCCGAACTCTATGAGCCCCACGCCGAACCGATGTCGTCAAATCCAGCACCGCGTCACGAATCCGAACCCTACCGATACCTCGGCCAGGTGTTTACCCTGTTCCTGCTCGTAGAACTGGAGAATTCTCTGTACATGATCGATATGCATGCCGCACATGAAAAGATACTCTTTGAACAATTTTCGCAAAATCCCAGGCCCCAGCGGCTGCTACTCCCCCTGGAGCTCACCGAACTTGACGAACCTATTAACCCGGAACTGCTGCAGGAATTACATGCCCTGGGGATTGAAATCGAAACCAATGAATCCGGCACCTATCAAATAATCTCCCTGCCAGGGGGATTGATCGGAAAGGAACTCTATCTTGCGGAGTTTCTTGGGGGATTTCGGGGGACCAAGGACGATCTGCAGCGCAGCCTCTATGCCACCATGGCCTGTAGAAGCGCAGTCAAGGACGGTGATTACATAAACGACCGTATCGCCCATGCAATTATCCAGGGAGCACTCCAGCTAGAGAATCCCCGTTGTCCCCATGGAAGGCCCATCTGGTTTGAAATCTCCAAGGATGAGCTCTTCCAGTTGGTGGGGCGGACGTAACACCCCGCCTTCCCGGTAGGTTCCCGGGATGAAGGCAGAATCCCCAGCGTGTTCAGAGGGTGCTTGCAGCCCCCTTCTTATAGTCCGGCAAGCAAATCGCGCACCTCGGACGCATCCTCATAGTTCGCATTCCGCTTTAACAAATCCTCAAGGACGACCCGAGCCCGATCCTTATTATCCTGGGCGATGAGGACCTCTCCGAGACGGTGGTAGGCTTTGAAAAAGTTCCCATCTAGATTAATACTGGTTTCTAGGCTGCTCCTGGCCCCGCTGTAATCCTCCATACCGATCTGGGTTAGGGCGAGATTGTATCGTAGTTCAGGGTCGTTCGGTTTTTGGCTGACGGCCTTATTCGCATGGCGAAGACTATCGGTGTATACCGCTTTGAGGCGGTAGGAGGTCGCCAGGTTGGCATTCACTTCAATGGAATTCTCGTCGAGGTCGTAGGCTTGTAACAGGTACTCCAGGGCTTCATCCGGCTGATTCAGTTCATTGTAAATGGCCCCCAACTCGATATAGGGCTTGATATACCTTCGGTCCTGGTTAACTGAGGTAGTAAGGTATTCAATTGCCTGATCTACCCCCCCCAGCTTATGGGCCACAAGCCCGAGAGTATACGTATACTGAGCCCTGCCAGGCTCCAATTGCACGCTCTTCGCTGCTACGGGCAAAGCTTCCTCAAACCTCTCAAGCTCGATTAATACGGTTGCATAGTTATAATTGTTTACTGCCTGGTTGGGTTCCAGATCAAGGGCTGCCTTAAAGTACTCAAGACTTTCCTGGTATCTATTCTGGGTGAACAACACCGTTCCCAGAGCGCGGGTATGGGCGGCGCTGGGATTTAGCTCTACCGCCTTTCTGAGGTGGGTTACCGCCCTATCCAAATCGCCCCGGCTCTGGTTTATTCTACCGAGACGGTAGTAGGCGGCAGCATAGGAAGAGTCGACAGCCACGGCCTTTTGGTACGCATCCAAGGCGCGGCGCTGGTCCCCCAACTGTTCATAGGCCGCTCCCAGGTTGTAGAAACAGCGTTCATTGGTTGAGTCCAAGAAAATACTTGCTTCATAGGAACCCTTGGCTTCTTCAAAGCGGCCGGCACGGTACTGAGCATTTCCCAGGGCAAACAATACATCCGCATTGGTGGTATTGAGATCTGCCGCCTTTTTAAGCTCCTGGATAGCCCGGTCAAACTGCTGGGTTTCTTCGTAAATCCGCCCCAGGGTGTAATAGCTCTCCCAAAGATCGGGGTTCAGGGTTATCGCCCGGTTTGCATTGGCGATGGATTGATCTAGGTTAACCTGGTTAGCTGGATCTTCTTCAAAATAGTTCTCCGCCATCCGGGCATATACCAAGGCCTCCTGGGAATCGAGATTCATAGCCTCGGTAATTTTCTGCCGGGCTTGGGAGTATTGATCATTTTCTTGGTCGCGGCGGGCCTGCTCAAGAAGCTGCTGAATTTTCCTCTGTTTTTCAGCTTCCTGGGCGGAGAGCCGGGCTAGTCGTTCCTGCTCTGCCTGCTGGCGCTCTAACTCAGCTTGACGCTGGCGTTCTAATTCAGCCTCTCGTTGGGCAGCCAACTGCCGAGCCTGTTCAAGCTCCAACCGCTGCTGTTCCGCCTGGGCTTCCCGCTCTCGGGCTGCGGCCTCTGCCCTCCTGGCTTCTGCAGCTGCTCTCTGGGCTTCCAAGGCTGCAACCTCAGGATCCTCCCCTGCACTACTATTCCGTATGCTTTGCAGGGCATCCTGAAGCTCCTGGTTTTGTTTCGCAAGATCCTGAAGTTCCTGCTGACGACGTTGTTCTTCCTGGTTTCTTTTGGCTGCAAGAATCTCGTCCCGAAGCTGAGTGACCTCGGTATCCCTGGGATTCTCCAATAGTATCTGCTCTAAGAGATTCAAACCGCGGTCGTATTCCTCGTTTTCCAGATAATCCCGGGCAAGAAGCAAGGCGTTATCGCGTCTTTTCTGGGCTGGAGAGACATCCTGGAAATTCGCTGGTGAAGAGCTCCTGGATACCCAGATTGCCGTCCCCACTCCGGCTAACCCAACCAGGATAATCCCACCAATAATTATCAACATGCGTTGTCTCTTAGTTACAGAGCCCTTATTCATTTCTTCTGGCATAGACAAATTCCTTTTGTTTGTATCATCCTTCACGCAAGACGGCTAATCATGAATAGTGAGTTCATCGTCGAGATCAATCACCGTATCCGCCCCGGCACCCCGGCTATTTTTATCACCGGCAGCCGTATCAAGACTGTTAAAGACCGAGTTTAACAGATCTTGACGCCGCTGGGCTTCCTGTCTGGCCCGCTCTGCCTGCTCCTGGGCAATCCGGCGCTGCTCAGCCTCTCGTTGAGCTTCCTCCAGTTTTTGCTGTTCTTCCTCGGCAATTCTTCGCTGTTCCTGAGCCCTAAGCTCACCCTCCAAGGCTGCAATCATCTGGAGTACCTGAGGCACCTGTTCATGATCCGGTGCCAGCTGGATAAAGCTCCGGTAATCCCCAATTGCATTCTGATAGGCACCCCTGCGAACCTGGTTATTGGCCCTGTTTAAATAAGCGGGTGCATAACTGCGTTTGGCTTCAATAGCCCGGTTAAAAAAGCTCATGGCCTGATCAAGCTCACCCTTCCGCACAGCAATATTCCCCATATTGTAGAGGATCAAATGGGTCTCGGCTCCCGGCTTTGACAGCCCGTCCTGGAGCACCCCGAGAGCCTGCTCATACAATCCTATCTGTTCATATGCCATACCGAGGTACAGATAGACACGGGTATCCACCCCTGGACTCCGCAAACTAGCCTCAAGCAGGGGGATGGCCTCCTGGGGTTTGTTATACAAAAAAGCCTCAATGCCCTGTTGATACACCGAAGGAGCATCAGTCGACTGCGCCTCAAGACCGATTATACCGGAAAACAACAGAAGTAGCATAAACAGCAGAGGGATTTTCATGGCATTGATTTGACAGCGTGATAAGCAATACGGTATCTTTTTTAGTATCATGATCATAATCCCTCTAGTGGCCCTAGGGCTGGTGTTCGTACTTGGTATTATACTCATCGTCAGATCCATACTAACACCTAAGCGGGTGGGGACCATCGAACGGCTCTATAAACAGCGAAAGTTCCCCCAGGCTATAAAAATGGCAAAGCAAATCCTGCTCAAAGATCCAAGAAATGCCGATGCCCACTATTTCCTCGGCCTCAGTTACCTAGAGGATAATAAACCGGAACTCGCCCTCATGGAACTGAAAGCCGTAAACCAAATTGGTAAATTCGACGGCCTCATACGGGAGGTACCGTTCAGGATTAAAATAGCGGAACTATATTCGAAATTCAATCAGCCCGAAGAAGCCTTGAAGGAATATCTTTTACTTCTTAAGAATGATCCGGAAAATCCTGAATACTACTATCAAAGCGGCCTACTCTTCGAGCAGCGGGGCCGGGCTGACAAGGCCGTCGGGTACTACCGAAAGGCCATAAGCCTCAACGACCGTCATGCAAATGCACATAGTAGGCTTGGCTCCCTCCTGTTTCGGGCAAAGCGCCTCGGGGATGCAAAAGAATCCTTGGAAAAGGCTACGCGATTGCAGCCTGAGAATGCCCAGGCCCATTATTTCCTGGGTAAGATTCAAAAGGAGGCAAAGGAATACGTAGCTGCTCTAGCCTCCTTTGAGAAATCGGCCAAGGATAGCGAGTTTAAAACAAAGTCGCTCATAGAACGGGGGAACTGCCTCTACTACACCGGGGATATGGACCGAGCGGAGGCGGAGCTGCAGCGGGCAATCAAACTCTCCCAGCAACCCGGCTCTGCGGAGATCATTTTTGCCCGCTACCTATTGGCCGCCATGTATGAACAGAGCAGAAAAATTGAAGAGGCTATCGAGCAATGGGAAACCATCTATGCCGTGAAGCCCGATTACCGGGATGTGGGACAGAAATTGTCCAACTACCAGGATCTGCGGACCGACGATGTTTTGAAGGATTTTTTGATCGCCGGGCAGGAGGAGTTTATTCAGATGTGCCGGGGGGTTGTGGAGGGGTCCAGCCTAGCCGTTCATGATGTTAAAACCATAAACGGTGGCTGCCAGATCATTGCCGGTGAATCGTCCACCAAGTGGCGGAATCAGAGGACTCAGCCACGTCTTATCCATTTTCTCCGGATAACCGATCCGGTGGATGAATCTACCATTAGAGATTTCAACGAGCTGATCAGGGAGCAGGGGGTATCTCGAGGGCTGATTTTTACCAGTTCAACCTTCACCCGGATGGCTCAGGTCTTCGCAGAAAACAGACCGATTGAGCTCCACGATAAAGAAACCCTCCAACGGCTTCTCAAGAAGTACTCCGGAAACTCCTAGGACGGATCATGAAAATACTATGTATTGCCGACCATATCGATCCCTTGGTGCATAGTGTGAACGCTAAGGACCGCTTTAAGGATGTAGATTTTGTTCTCAGTGCGGGAGATCTCCCCATGGATTATTTGGGATTTGTTGCGTCTACATTAAATAAATCGGTGTTTTTCGTCTTTGGTAACCACAACCTAAAGCATGTAGAGTTGTTCCGTAGGGGATTTTCTGCTCTTCGATCAGGCATGGACGCTGCCCATCTTACACGAAACCGCTTCGGCTCAACCTACATTGGTGGGCGGTGTATAAAAACCAGGTCCGGATTGCTGATAGCAGGGATGGGGGGGAGCATTAACTATAATAATGGGGAGAACCAATTCAGCGATGCTCAAATGGCCTGGAAATTACTCCGGCTCATTCCCCGGTTATTACTCAACAAACTGTTCTACGGTAGATTTTTGGATATCTTCTTGACCCATAGTCCGCCCTACGGTATCAACGATCTGCCTGAGGATCCCTGCCACCGCGGATTTAAACCCTTTTTGTGGTTTATGCGCCTTTTTTCTCCCCGGTATCTGTTACATGGCCATGTACACCTGTATAATTCGAACGATACTCGGGTATCCCGGTATGAACATACACAGATTGTAAATGTGTATGACCACTACGTGCTAACCATTGAGGGAGTTTAGATGAAGGAATACTACGAAGGGCTGGCCCGGGATAATTTTAATAAAGCTAAGGCCCGGGCTTTCTTTCATCGCATCCTAAATGTTATTACCCCTGAGAAAGAAGAGCTTCTCAGCTTGGATGAGGTACGGACCATGGTTCCTGCCAAGGGAGAAAGCTACCAGGGGCTCAAGACCGTGCCGATCAACCTCATTGTCGGCTCCGAGGGACGGTATCAGGACTTTAACAAACGGTTCCTGCCGAAAAAAGAGCATCTCAGGGGACGGTGGACGAGTATTGACCGGGCTCATTTGACCGATGTGATCCTTCCCCCTGTTCAGCTATATGAGGTTGGCGGTGTATACTTCGTTCGGGACGGAAACCACCGGGTTTCGGTTGCTAAGATGCAGGGCGTTGAGGCCATCGATGCGGAGGTCACGGTTCTAGATTCGGACATTGAAATCACCCCAAATATGACAAGAAACGATCTAAAACGGGCGGTCATTACCTACGAATACAAGCGGTTTTGTACCCTCACTGGCTTCCCCACCATTATTCCAGATTATGATCTTATGTTTACCGCCACCGGCCGCTACGATGAGCTCCTGAACCATATTTATGAACATAAATACTACATGAATCTTCATCGTGAGTTAGAAATTCCCCTGGGAGTTGCTATTCAATCCTGGTTTGAACATGTGTATACCCCCATTATCGACCAGGTGCGCCAGGAGGGGCTGCTGTCTCGTTTTCCTGACCGCACCGAAGCTGATTTATACGTGTGGATTGTAAAACACTGGCACTACCTGAAAGAAAAGTACGGTCCGGGGGTGTCTCCCAGAGCGGCTGCCCTGGATTACTCGAAGCAGTTTGGAAAAAACCTGTGGGAACGGATTACGACCTTCTTCAGGCAGCTGCAGAAGTAATCGGCAGTCCCCAAGAGGGTTGTACCCCGGCCCGTCGGCAGCCCTCCCAAGGGATTCGGAGCACGAATGCCCCGGACCTACCCGGTGACGTTACAACCCGTTAGCGCATTATCGAGGTGATAACCAAGATCCCCGATTCATGGGTTGCCATGAGGTACCCCCTGCCCTGCTGGATAAGATCCGGTACATCCGGATAATCTTGGAACAGCAGCCCCCCTGCTGGGATGGGTATTACCCGGTGACTCGGTGAAACAGCCGAGGTCAGCAGCAACCCCAGTTGGAGATCCTCTAAGGATGGCCCGGGAACCGGCTGTTGAAGGGGAAGCAGGCCTTGGTCGGTAAGCTGCACCATGGTCGATGCCTCCATGGCCAGGGTGCCAGGTGGCCGGGGAACGGTGATCGTCTGACCGGATGAATCCCCTGCGCGATCAAAAACCTCAACCTCGTAGGTTCCCCCTGGGAATGCCATTCCAGTAGTGCTTAGCTGGGGATTCAGGGTTATAAGAGGCAGATGCAGAAGGCCGTTCTTGTCCGGAGGACTCTCGGGAGTGACCTCCCACAACAGATCATTACCCGGATAGCGTACCCTGACCAACTGGATATCCTCGTTCCCATCGGGATCATCAACTACCAGGGTCAGGTAAATCCCCCAATTCTCAACCTGCCCGTCTTGAATCATCACGGCAGTATCGGTACGGACCTGCAGCAATTCGGGCGGGTTTCCCGTACACCCGGATAGTACAAGGGCGAGCCAGAGAACAACGATACTAACACCCCATTGCCCGACGGTACGCTGTTTAAGAAAGATTCCCAGGGAAACCCCTGAAGAGAGGGAGGGGGCTACGATTCTTGGCAGGGTTTTCCTGGGGGTAACCCATCCTTCCCGGGGTGAGGTATTTAGGGTTGATTGTCCCAGGATCTTTGTATCAGCCATTCTAGGAAGAATGGTTCCATAAATGATGGGTTTGCGCAAGGTTTATATAGTGCACAAAAGGTTGTAACATTTCACCCCGACGACCCCACCCATGGGTGGTCATTTAGGTTGTTCCGCTATATCTGGTGGCGTTTACAACCTTTTGCGCACTACACAAGGGTTGGATATTGGGCCGATCATGACCGCCAACGCGGTCCGGCATTAAAAAACCCGTGCGCCAGGCACGGGTTTACAGTCTTCGTATTATGATTCCAGGTTTAGTAGGACTTCATCTGCTGAAGCTTACGTACCTTTTTCTGGATCTTCCGTTCAAGAGCCTTCTTTTTCCGGTTCTTGATGGTGGAGGGTTTTTCGAAGTATTCGCGCTTCTTCCACTCCCGGATAATACCTTCTTTCTCTACCATCCGCTTGAAGCGCTTAATGGCTTTTTCCAGGTTCTCACTGTCGTCAACTCTGATCTGAGCTATTTGAATCACCCCCTTTTCTTTCAACGGTAGTTAGGATTCTATCAAAAGGAAAACTTGGGGTCAAGTAAGGGAGTCCTACTGAAATACTCGGGATCCAATGCTTCGGTGCCGAATCGCAGTTCCCAGTGCAGATGAGGCCCCGTTGCCAAACCGGTTGCCCCTAGGGTCCCGAGAATCTCTCCCTGCTCCACCACCTCAGCCTGCTCGACCCGTAACTCGTCGAGGTGGAAATACAGGGTAAAAACCCCGGGAAGATGTTCCACCACCACGGTATTTCCGGTCACCTGGCGGTACCCGGTAAAAACAACCCGGCCGTTCCCCGAAGCGCGCACCGGAGTTCCCCGAGGACCGCCGTAGTCTACACCAATATGGATGGACCGGGCGCTGGATCCATCATCGTAGCGGTAGTTCCTCCGATCCCCATAGTAGCTGGTTCTGCGGATAGAATCCAAGGGATACACGAGAAGGCCGGTATGGTACCAGGCATCCTCATCCGCCTGGAGAAGGATAGATTGGAGAGCCAGCGCCTCCTCCGATCGTCGTTCCGGATTACCCGAGCGGACTGCGGTTAGGTCCTTGGTCAGGGGAATTTCCTCGGATAGGAATTCGCGCTGGCCGACCCGGATAACCCGCCTCTCTTCCCAGGGTTCCTCGGTACTACTAGGCATCAACCGTACCGTATATAACCCCGGGTCCAGGGTATTCGGTATGGGGAGGAAGAATATCCAGGTATGCATATCCGGATCAGCAGGATACCCGGGCAGGGCTTGTGATCGCGGCAAAACTATCCCCCGTACGGAAATACTCACCCGGTCTGCACCGTCCAAAAGGGAGGCGGTTAGTTCATTGCTGTACTCGGTATGGAAGGAGATTACCAAGGGCGCACCGGGAAGAACCGCTTTCTCCGTCACGATCTCATGGTCGGATATCGAGGCTGGCAGGGATTCCGCGGCGAGAAATGGCACAAGCATGGTAAGCAGTACCAGAGCCAGGGGGATCCTCCGGGATGGGGTAGTAGAAATCATTTATTACCTCGCATCTGGATTTTTGACATCCACAATCTGCAGTTGGAGGTTTTGACTCTGTCCGTAATAGTTGCGTTCAAGATGAAAGGCAACATCTGCAACCGCATTCTTCTGGAGAACCGATCCTACTAGATCCGAAGCATTCCAGTACAATGCCGGCCATTTTCGGGGCCCCATCTGCAGGGTGAGCTTCACATGCTCCTGGGTTTTTCCCAGGAACTGAATATCTTCTATCCGTGCGCCGTGGAAACTGTAGGTGAGACGGGGGAACTCCTGCCCATGGGGGGCAAGGATCTTCTCCACCGCTTCGAGCCCCTCATCCATCCGCACCGGAGGAACCATCAAGTCTACAGCCAGCACCTCTTCGGTTTGCTCATCCAGATGCATAAAGGGCAGCACCTCAGTTATACGCTGGAGGAACACGGAATAGGAGTCAATACCGAGGCTAAACCCTCCGGCGGCATCATGCCCACCCCAGGTTTCGAAGAGATCCTCAAATCGGGAGAGAAACTCGGTTGCACGGAATCCGCGCATTGATCGTATTGACCCCACCAACCGTGTATCAAGCTGGGCGACTACCGCGGCAGGAGCGTTGAATTCCCGGCAGAGCCGGCCTGCAAGAATACCGGTAATCCCCCGGTGAACAGAATCGTCCCGAACGATAAGAAATCTGCGGCCAAACTGTTCAAAACTTTCTTTGGCCAAGGGATACACCTTCTGCCATGCGGCAGATCCCAGCTCCTTCCGCTCCGCATTCATGGAGACGACCTCCCGGAGCAGTTGAGTAACCTCCTGGGAGGACCTGTTATCTGATAACAACAGCTCCACAGCCCGATCAGGTCTACCCATGCGTCCAGTGGAGTTTATAATGGGGCCGATTTTCCACCCGATATCCTTGGAAGAAATGGGCTTGCCGTAGACCTTTGTGTACTGTAGCAGTTCACGCAGTCCCTGACGGGGTGTGGTGGAAAGGGATTCTAATCCGTGGCGGACGAGAATCCGGTTCTCATCCCGCATCGGCATCATATCAGCCACCAATCCCAGAGCCACCAGATCCAGATCACGTTTATACTCCTCAAACAGGGCGGGATACGCGTGGTACATGAAACTGACCATCAGCTGCATGAGGGCTTCGATTTCCAGGGGTGGGCGATGGGAAAATCTCGCTAACCGGCTCCCCTGAAGCATTCGCATGAGACTGCGCCCCTGGAGGGAGGGGAAGGTCTTGGCAATCTCCGGAGCAATATCGGTGAGAGAAATGTCCACCCGGTCGCCAAAAACCTGGCGCATAAGCCGCTCCTGGGGTTTTGCGTCGTAAACCAGAATCTCATGACCAACCAAAAAATCTACCAACCGGCTCTGCTCGGGCTTCCCGATTCCGGGTACAATGTTCTCCGTTAATCGGTCAACCTCAACCATGTTTTCCATTTTTATGGCCTCAAAAATGACCGACTCATTGCCGGGGCGCACATTCAAAAGCGTAAAGGTTTGCTTGTAAAAACTGGTCTGGCTGAACCGGAGAGCCCACAGAAACTTAGCAACCAGTGCCGCTCCGCATAACCCGTCAAAGGGATAGCCCGCATCATCCAGCTTGGGGTTTATCAGAGCTACCGCCATGGGTATATCATCCTGGGGATTGTGATGATCTATTACTATGGTATCAATTCCCAGATCACGGGCAAGATCGATTTCCCGGGCAGATGTAATGCCACAGTCTACGGTAATAAGCAGACTGCCGTCTTCCCCAGCAAATCCGGTAATAACCTCTTCGGTCAATCCGTAACTCTCATCACCCATGGGAAGCTGCCACTTCACATCTAGTCCGAAATCCCGGAGCCGTTGGGTAAGCAATGCCGTGGAGGTAATGCCGTCTACATCCCGGTCACCGAAAATGAGTACCTTCTCACCCTCAGCCCTCGCCTGAAGCACACGATCTACCGCATCCTCCATTTCCATAAATAGAAAGGGGCTGTGGGTGGATTTGAGATCCTCGTCTAAGAAAAAGCGCAGCTCCTCGGGTTTTTCAATGTTCCGGCGCAGCAATACCGCCCCCACAAGAGGGTCGATCTGAAATCGCTGGCAGAAATCGTCGACTGCCTCTTTAGGCAGCCGTGGCATCTCCCATATCATAGGTCGTACAGTTCCTCCACAATCATTCCAGACGGTCCGGCAACCCCGGTCGATGCATCGCCGATTTCAATAGATTTCTCCAGAAGGGTACGGGCCTCATCAGCCTGTTCCTGGGTTTGGGCCCATAATCGGTAGATGTCCTGGCCGCGGGTCACCTCGGTTCCGGGTTTTATCAGTACCTCAACCCCGACGTGGGGTTGTACGGGATCCGTGGTCTTGTTCCGGCCTGCCCCGAGATACACACCGGCCATCCCTACCTTAAAGGCATCAAGACTGGCGACAACCCCGGCCCGGGGCGCCGAAACCCTAAGCTCTATTGGGGCCCTCCAGGTACCGATGCGACGTTCCATCTCCTGGATGTCGCCGCCCTGGAGCCGCACATTATCAAGAAAATGCTGGTATGCCCTGCCGTCGGCCAGGGCGGAGAGACAGCGGTCCTCGGCATCGGTAACATCCCCGGCAATCCCCCCCGCAACCAGCATCCAGGCAGTGAGCCGGATCGTAACCTCCATGAGATCTGCTGAGGGACCGGTGTATACTAGCTGTCCCTGGGGGGTACGCTGAGCTTCCCACCCCTCCCCTTGAAGGCAGGCTATCGACTCCTCAACCTCAAGGAAATTGCCTACCATGGTACCCAAGGGCGCATCCATCCGGGTGAGTACAGCAACCACCGTTTTCCCCAATTGTCTTCCGGTGGCAACCAGACTTTGAGCGAGGTTTCGGGCCTGTTCCTGAGTCTTCATAAAGGCCCCGGGACCAGTTTTTACATCAAAAACCAGGGCATCAGCACCCTCGGCGAATTTTTTACTGAGAATACTTCCGGTAATCAGAGGGATGGATTCCACGGTGCCGGTAGCATCCCTCAGGGCGTAGAGAAGCCGGTCTGCGGGGACGATCTCACGGCTTTGCCCGGTCATAGCGAAGCCGCAGGAACCGATTATTTCCCTGAACCTTGGTTGATCCATAGCTGTGGAATACCCGGGAATGGATTCCAATTTATCCAATGTTCCCCCGGTATGCCCAAGGCTACGACCGCTCATCATGGGAATCTGCACTCCCAGGGAAGCCGCCAGGGGTGCAAGAATAAGGGAAACCTTATCGCCCACCCCTCCGGTGGAATGTTTATCCACAAACGGCCCCGAGAGGCCGGTGAGATCAAAAACATCCCCCGAGGCTATCATAATCTCCGTGAGCACCTTGGTCTCCTCCGGGGTCATTCCCTGGAAGAACACCGCCATAAGCCAGGCACTAATCTGATACTCAGGGATTTCACCGGCAACATACCCGTTGATCAGATGAACAAGCTCCTCTTTGGTAAGTTGTTGACCGCTTCGTTTTTTTATAATTATATCCAGTGCCCTCATGGGATCCTCCTATCGGGGAAAACGGGTTACTCCAAGACCATCAGAGTAGCACAGAACCCCCTGGTTCACCAAGCAGGATTATCCGGGTAGAATACCGCCATGACGTCATTACAATTGTTTCTAGACCTTGACGGTGTTTTAGCGGATTTTGACGGGGGCGTAAAAGCTGTAACAGGCAGGCTTCCCGAAGCCTTGCCCCCGGGTGTGATGTGGGGCAAGATTGCGAAAACACCGGATTTTTATAATACCCTGGACTGGATGCCCGACGGCCAGCTGCTTTGGGAACATCTTCATGCATTGAATCCCATTATCCTTACCGGATTACCCCGGGGCTCTTGGGCTGAACCCCAAAAGCGTGCTTGGTGTAAGCGAATGCTCGGTCCCGATATTGAGGTAATAACCTGCATGAGCAGGGAAAAAGCAACTATCGCCAGGGAACGTGTCGGACATGACCGGGACATGGTTCTCGTGGACGACCGGGAACGCCTTCGCGGCGCATGGGAGGACGCAGGGGGCATATTCATCCACCATAGGAACGCCCGTGAATCCCTCCAGGCGCTCCAGCCGTATTTAGTGGGCGAAAACCCGTAACTATGCATACCGGCGACACTATCCTGCACTGAATCCCGGACTCCCAGACCTTATTACCGGAACAATCCCGGACCGAGGGTCTTGAGGGTTACCAGGGGTTTTCCCAGAGCATCCTGGACGATCATAATACCGACCTTAAAAAGTTGTCCCAAGGCCCCCTTTGGCAGCCCGACTGCGCTGGCCGTTTTGAGCTCCATGCGAAAACTGTTCTGCAGAAAATTTCTCGCCCCGGGCATCAAGGGGATTCCCATGGCTGCAGCAGGAACTTCCCTGGCAATCAGCCCAGCTCCGGGGGGTGCAAAAAACACCTCCTCATCGGAAGCAAAATCCCTTCCCGATTCTGAACAGACTTGGAGATCGGGCATTAGACCCGCTATAGCAATGAACCGCCACAGGAACAGGGTGCCCAGGGTGAGAATCCGTGAGATATGACCATCATCCCGGGCATAGCCAAACCCGCTGAGAAGCAGGAGGGCGTCCTGGAGCAGATAGAATACCTGGCTATTATCTCCCTCCATATGGCTTGATAGTGCCAGCTCCGCCCAGAGGCTGGCTATTCCCAGGGCTTCGTAGGATTCCCGCAACCCCGGATGGTACTCCTCAATATCCGCATCGGTGAGCTTGATGGAGTTCCGTACGGGGTCTTCGTACAGGAACAGGATGCCCCGGGCGAAGGGAATTGCAGCACTCCGCAGCTTCCCCCGGGGACTGGCTGCGCCATGGGCAATAGCCCGAAGGATACCCCGGTCGGGGGTTACGAACACAACCCCGCGGTGTTGCTCCCCCAGGGGATAGGTTTTTAGTATGATGGCCTTTACTGTTCGGCTCCTGGACATACCTGCATGGTATCCCGGTCGGGCAGTCATGCTCAACGGGGTATTCGGACCTGGGGGATCGGCTTGTACTTGACCCCTGGCATCCTGGAGCTTACTTTTTAGCAGTAGGTTCAAGCATTAGAATCACCCTACCATTTTGACAAAACCTGGAGTAAAAGAGGCAACTATGGCTGACCAAAACATCGTACCATCGGATCAAACTCTACCCAATAAAATTCGGGTACTCCCCCTGATGGGGAAGCCCATTTTCCCGGGGATATTTACCCCTTTGATGATAAATAGTCCCGAGGACCTGAAGACGGTGGAGGATGCCCTCCAGAGTGACAATAGTCTCGGGTTAGTGTTGGTTGAAAACGAAGAAACTGAGAACCCCAGCAGCAATGATCTATTCTCTGTAGGCACCCTGGCGAAGATCGTGAAGAAGATAAATCTCCCGGACGGGGGCATGAATATTTTCATATCCACGATAAAACGCTTCAAGATTAAGAAGGTCATCCAATCCGAGATTCCTATTACGGTTGCCGTGGAATACCCCGAAGAGGTTCTCGATGATACCCTGGAGGTTAAGGCCCTCACCCGGAGTCTGATTACGGAGATGAAGGCTGTCTCGGAGAACAACCCCCTTTTCTCCGAGGA
The DNA here is from genome assembly GCF_000758165.1 of Spirochaeta lutea. Classification (NCBI taxonomy): domain Bacteria; kingdom Pseudomonadati; phylum Spirochaetota; class Spirochaetia; order Spirochaetales; family Spirochaetaceae; genus Spirochaeta; species Spirochaeta lutea. The sequence continues at coordinate 35,347 of NZ_JNUP01000066.1, forward strand.
GATGCGGTTGAATATGGTCAACATTGATCAGCCCGGAAAGATTGCTGACTTTATTACCTCGATTCTCAATATCGACCGGGAGGAGCAGCAGCGTGTCCTGGAGACCTTCGGTATAAAAAAACGGATGGAACGGGTCCTGCTCTTCATTAAGAAAGAGCAGGAACTACTAAAAATCCAGAAGAAAATCCAGAATCAGATCAACGATAAGATTGAAAAGAGCCAGAGGGATTACTTCCTGCGTGAACAGCTTAAGGCCATTAAGCAGGAGCTGGGAATCGCCGTGGACGGGAAGACCGAGGAGTATAACCGGTTCAAGGAGATAGTAGATTCTCTTGAGGTCGAGGATGATATCAGGGAGCAGATCGAGAAGGAGCTGGATAAATTCGCCCTGATGGAACCCAACAGTTCGGATTACCATGTAACCAGGAATTACCTGGACACCATTGTCAGCCTCCCCTGGAACGATCCGCCCCCGGTGGAGATCGACCTCAAGAAGGCCCAACGGATACTGGATGCTGATCACTATGGTCTGGAGGATGTGAAGGAGCGGATCCTGGAATTCATTGCCGTACATAAGATGAAGAAAGACTTCAGGGGATCTATTATCCTGTTGGTCGGTCCCCCGGGGGTAGGTAAAACCAGTATCGGCAAATCTATTGCCCGGGCTCTGGGGCGGAAATTTTTCCGTTTCAGTGTGGGAGGAATGCGGGACGAGGCCGAAATCAAGGGACATCGCCGAACCTATGTGGGAGCCATGCCCGGAAAAATCATCCAAGGATTGAAAATTGTGAAAACCAAGGATCCGGTTTTCATGATTGATGAGATAGATAAACTAGGTGCTAGTTTCCAGGGGGATCCGTCCAGTGCACTTCTTGAGGTTCTGGATTCTGAGCAAAACAATAGCTTCCGCGACCATTATTTGGACCTCCCCTTCGATGTTTCCCGGGTATTGTTTATTGCAACGGCCAATAGCCTGGATACCATTCCTCGACCCCTCATGGATAGGATGGAGATTATCCGGTTATCCGGGTACATAACCAAGGAAAAACTTTCCATTGCGAAAAAATACATTATACCCAAAAGCCTAGACCGGAACGGAATGACCAAGGACCAGGTTCAATTCGACTACAAGGCCCTTACCGCCATAGCGGAAGGCTACGCCAGGGAAGCCGGGATGCGAAATTTTGAAAAGGCAGTGGATAAGGTCAATCGAAAGATCGCCAAAAAACTTCTGGTTGAAGAGGTACAGCCGCCGGTTACAGTGACCCGGGAGGACCTCACAACCTACCTCGGCCAGCCCTACTTCCGGGAGGATGACGCGAAAACCATTATTGCACCCGGCATGGTTACCGGACTTGCCTGGACAAACTTCGGTGGGGACACCCTGATAATTGAAAGTGTAGCAGTACCCGGTAAGGAGGGGTTCAAGCTAACCGGGCAGATGGGAAGTGTCATGCAGGAATCGGCAAATATTGCCTACACCTACGTGCGCTATCTGGCGGATTCCCTGGGAATCGCTGGAGACTGGTTCTCTAAACACACCATCCATATCCATATTCCTGCCGGGGCTACTCCCAAGGACGGTCCCAGCGCGGGAATTACCATGGCCAGCACCCTGGTTAGTCTGGCTCTCGGGAAAAAGGTTAGCAAGAAAATAGCCATGACCGGGGAGCTATCCCTCGCCGGCAGGGTGCTCCCCATCGGCGGTTTGAAGGAGAAGACAATCGCGGCAAAACGAGCTACTATAAAGGACATCATCATTCCAAAAGCGAATGAGCGGGATCTGGATGAGATTCCCGATTATGTTAAAAAAGGCCTGACCTTTCACCCTGTGGAGGAAATGGCAGAGGTATTACGGATCCTCTTCGGAGAGCTAAAGGATGCCTGAGGTTGGGCTTAAACATGGCACCCTCTTCTCCTCCCGATGGATACCATCTCAGAACAATCAACTAAGGTACGGTGTAAATAACCTATGACTACTCTTACGACTGGTTCCCGATATCGGGAAGGAGATTCTATGTTCACCCCGCCGGCAATCCAATTGATCTTCCTGGCGGCGGCTCTTATCCTGACAGGATGCGGCGCTGAAGAGACCCAGGCTTCTACTGGAGGATTGACGGCTCAGCCCAGTTCTAGCTCTTCCAACTCACCCGCTCCGGTGTCCCATGGAGTACCGGGGACAAAACTGGCTGATGGGGATACCAGAACAGCTGACCGGCTTCATCCCCGGTTTCAATTAACCAAGAATGAACTTACGCGTCTCTTGAAAGAAACGGCTTCCCGGGAACCCGGGGCAATTACCGATGATATAGAGGAAGCCATCCTCTCCCGTCCCCAGGTGTTCCTGGACCTGGCAGCCCGGATCCTGGATGAATACCCGGCAGATCTGGTTCTGGTGGATAAAAACCATGCCCTACCCGCGGATTATATTCCCCCGGATCTCGTTGCTATGACAGAGTATCCTCAGCTCTACCTGAACCGGAATGATCTCCGTCTCCGGAAACGGATTATACCGGATCTCCTAGCCATGGTGGAGGCTGCGGACCAAGCAGGGGCACGACTGGTGCTCTCCAGCACCTACCGGAGCTTTGAATATCAGGACGGCCTGTTCCAGCGTCATGTCCGAGAAATGGGAGAAGCAGAGGCATCCAGGGTGAGTGCTAGGCCGGGGACGAGCCAACACCAGTTGGGTACGGTAGTCGATTTTGGCTCCATCACCCCGGAGTACGCCCGGCACCCCGGGGGTATCTGGCTGGCAGCCGAGGCGTGGCGATACGGGTTTAGTCTGTCTTACCCCGAGGGATATGAGGCGCTTACCGGATATGACTATGAGCCCTGGCATTTCCGCTGGATCGGGCGACCGGCAGCACGGCTCGAGCATGAGTTTTTCCAGGGAATTCAGCAGCGCTTCCTCCTTGCCTGGCAACACCTCGCAGGCAGCCTCAGCGCTGCACTTCGGTAAAGGAGATTTCCTTGGAACTACTAGCACCAGCCGGCAGCCTCGATAAATTGCACTATGCATACCGCTACGGCGCAGATGCCGCGTACATCGGATTGCCCGGTTTTTCTCTCCGGGCAAAGGCCGACAACATAGCAACGGATAACCAGGACAGTCCCGAGAGTATCCGCAGGGTGAAGGGCTCTAAAAAACTCTACTGCACACTAAATATCTATTTTCATAATAACGATGTAGAAGAACTGAAATCCCAGCTGGATCGAATCGAAACCTACCCCTTTGACGGATTCATTATCAGCGACATCGGCATTCTCCCGATTCTCCAGAAGAGATTTCCTGATAAGGAACTCCACCTGAGCACTCAAGCCAACTGCGTCAACCGGGAAGCGGCGAAGATGTACCATTCCATGGGATTCTCACGGATTGTGCCAGGCCGGGAGCTCAGCCTCCCCGAGATCCGGGAGATCAAAGATGGGGTTCCGGATCTTGAGATTGAGGCATTCATCCATGGAGCGATGTGTCTGGCCTACTCAGGACGCTGCTTCTTATCGTCCTGGATGAGCGGAAGATCGGCAAACAAGGGCGACTGCGCTCATTCCTGCCGCTGGGGATACCGGGTTGCACTAGAAGAAGAGATGAGGCCCGGTGAGTATTACCCGTTGGACGAGGAGGAGGGTCCTTCGGGTACGGGCTACACTACGATCATGTCCAGCAAGGACATCTGCATGATTGATTATCTCTCGGAGCTGCGGGCTGCCGGGGTGGATAGCCTGAAAATTGAAGGCCGAATGAAGAGTCTCTACTATGTTGCCATGATCACCCGGGCGTACCGGAAGGAACTGGATCGGATCTCCCGGCTCTCCGATATCGAGATTGACCTTCGCTCCCGGGAGACCCAGCCCTTCATCGATGAGCTCTACCACGTAAGTCACCGTGAATTTTCCACTGGGTTCTATTTCGGGAGAACCGATATCCAAAAACCGACTACCGAGAACTACCGGCGAAGCCATCTCTTTCTTGGAAGTCTGGAGGAAACCCCGCCGGAGGTATCCGAGCCGAACCAGATTCCCCAGGAGGACTCCCAATGGACCCTCCCGGTCTACCTGGATGTAAAAAACCACATTACCCAGGAACACGCCTTAGAACTGGTAACCCCGGATATCCCCTTCATTCCCCTGGAGCCCGGAACCTTCAGGTTCATTAATGCCCAAGGCAGCATCCACGATTCAGCCACCCACGGTAAACCCTGGTTCATCCAGATAAAAAGGTCAGCCCTGGCGCGAGGCAGGGTATCCCACGCCCCCCTACCGCCGATCCAGACCCAGGCATCCTCAGCCCCACCATCCCCCCATCCGGGATGGATACTTCGACGACGGATTCTGGATACCCCACCAACTCCATAACCTCAGGGCGCTTTCCCATACATTGCCCATTGGAGATGGAAAAACAGCAGCGGGGATTCAATGAACCGGAGGGCTTATGATGCATAGGTAGAATACGGGCCGTAATTGACTGTATCCTGGGCGATAGGCTGTACCGAGCCATGCCGGCGGTACTATCCCTGGGCTTGTAACCGGACTGCACCCTTAGTTAGTGCGCAAAAGGTTGTAAACGACACCAGATATAGCGGAGCAACCGAGGATTCTTCCCATGGGTGGTGTCGCCGGGATGAACAGTTACAACCTTTTGCCCACGACCCACCCCGTATCTGTCACACACTAGCGGCCTAGGCGCATTATGCCTGGGATTGCTACTATCGACGGCTGAATCGTCGGAAGCGTTCGTACTCCTCGAAGGATCTCACAAGGGTGTCTGTGATTCGTCGCAAGGGAAACGCCCTGCTCTCTAGTATCAAATCCGCCGCATCACCGAACCACAGCCCCTGGGTGCCTGCTAGAAAATCCTGCCAGGTTGTATTCATATCATCCGCGTCCCGGAGCAAATGTTCCACCCTGGCTTGTAGGGTATGCAGCTCCTGGTACCCTCGTAATGGCCCGTTTAGTACCATCCCGATTTGCTGAATCTCCTGGCAGATTTCAGTGTACAATCTTCCCTGCCGCTCATCGATCCTCGTAAATCGCTGGTAGTCTTCCGGAGCCGCCAGGGCAAGACTCGATATAACCTGCGCCTGTTCCAGGGCTTCTTGATCCAGGGGCACACCGGGGAGCAGAGACTCTACATCACCCCGGAACTCCTCAACCAATCTGGTAAATGCGCCGCGGGAATCCGCCAAGGAATCGTAACAGGCCACATCACCCCGCCAGGGCTGGGGAATGGTGGGGAGATAAAACCCCCACCTGTCTAGCAAGGAATCCATCAATGCCCGGAACGGGGGAAAGAAATCTTCAGGATACACCAAATAATCGTTGATTCTGCTTTCGAATCCCCATGGAAATAGCGCCCCAAAATCCACCAGGAGCGACTCTCCTTCTTCCAGAAATCCGGGACTAGTAATTTCAGGCAGCACCCGTAGGATCAGATCGGGCCTCAGGGGGGTAGACCAAAATTGCAAAATCATGAGGGTAGTATGCAGCCAGCATGGACGGTCTTGCAAGAGCTTTCGTCCCTGGGTATGCTCCTATCCATGACATCCATGAATAAAACCTATGCAAAGACACTTGAGGCCCTGGGTATCCGGTTTCCCCGGCTGCTCATGCCCGCACCGGAAGTCCCCATTGAGACCTGGGGGGTTGTAGCCTGCGATCAGCACACCAGCGACCGGGATTATTGGAACCGGTTATCCAAGGCTATCGGATCAAACCCCTCTACCCTGCCCCTGATTTTCCCGGAGGTGTACCTGGAGGACCCGGATCGTCAGGATCGGATTCAGCGGATCCACCAGACGATGCAGCACTACCTTGACCAAGGGCTCCTGCAGGATGTGGGTGAACAGCTCATCTACATTGAACGAACCACGGAAGCATCGGGGCTGCGTCAGGGGATCCTCCTCGCCATGGATCTGGAGTATTACGATTACTCCAAGGGATCCACCAGTCTTATCCGGGCGACCGAGGGGACCATCCTCGACCGCATCCCACCCCGGGTACAGGTGCGTAAAGGGGCTCCCCTGGAGTTGCCCCATATCATGATCCTCATCGACGACCCTGATCAGGGCATCATCGAGCCCCTGGCTTCCCAAAAAAACTCGGATGCCCGCGTTTACACCACCGACCTGCTGCTCGGCGGAGGCCATATTGAAGGGTACTCCATCAAAGATTCCGGGACAATTCAGACCATCCTTTCAGGACTGCAGAATCTGGCCTCCGCTGACACTACCAAGAAGCGGTACGGAACCGACACTCCCCTGCTCTTTGCCATGGGCGACGGCAACCATTCCCTGGCAACAGCCAAGACGGTATGGGAGGAGTTGAAGGCCGCAGCGGTTCAGGAGCACGGAACCTGGGAACATCTGGTGGATCATCCCGCCCGCTTTGCTTTGGCGGAAATTGTAAACCTCCACAGCCCGGGCCTCCGGTTTGAACCCATCCACCGTACCCTCTTTGGCGTCTCCGGGGAGGAGCTCCAGGAGGTATTAAAGGGTGATTTTAACGCCCGTATTACTCCCATGGCGGAAGATACCCTGCAGGCATTTCTGGAAGGGAACCCGGCTGGTCAAAAAGCTGCCGGAATCTACGATGGGGATCAATGGTACTGCGCCGAGTTCCCCGAGGATGAAGAGCGCCTTCCCAACGCCCTGGTGGATTTGGCCTTTGAGACCCTTCGAAGCAGGAATCCCAAGGCGACCATAGATTTCATCCATGGTTGGAACCACACCAAGAATTTTGCAAAACAGGGCTCAGCGGTTTCGACATTTTTCCCGGTAATTGCCCGGGACCGGCTCTTTGACTATGTAATTAACCAGGGTTCCCTGCCCCGAAAAGCCTTCTCCATGGGAGATGCCGAGGAAAAACGCTATTATATCGAATCCCGCCGGATCTTACCCAGTTGAAGGGTGGTCAATTGATTTTTTTCGCCCACGGGGCTACATTGACTCCATGAGGTCAAGAAGCCCCGGGGGCATCTTCATTATTGCCGTACTCCTCTGGTTTGTTACCCTTGGGCATGCTGGAGCTCAGACCGACGCCTATACCTTTGTGTTCCTGGGAATTCACGATGGAGAGGGAGTACTTTCCCCTGCCGAGTCTCGGGTACTGGAAAACAGACTTGCCTCCTTCCTCATACAAATAGAACAACTTGAATCCTATGATTTCCTTTTCCCGGAAGACGCATCCCAGATACGTCAGGGGATTATAACCCCCACCAGGAGGGAGATAAGCAGCCAAGCAATTCCCGAGGTTTGGAATCCCCTGGCCCGGGGAATCATCATCGGTGAAATCAACAGGATTAGCGGTGTTTTTTACCTTGATCTCCAGATATTCAGCAGATCCACCGGGCGTCTACTGCTTTCCCAGCAGAGTGAATTTGCCAGTTTCCAGGCCATGGTGTCCGAATTGCGGGGAACTACCTTCAGGCTCTTCGGCATTGAAGACACCCCATCCCAGGGGCTGACCCAGGGGCTCGCCCAGCAGGGGAACACACCGCTCTTCCAGGAATCCCCCACCGTCGCCATGATTCAGGGCCGCTGGATCGGGGATACTGGCATTGGCACCGTAACGGTAAACCGCGATGGAACCGCGGTAGCAGGACTCGGAGACGATGAGCAAATGCAGCTCCAGGTTCGCATAGAGGGCGGTGTAATTCGGGTACGGCAGAATGAACCCAATAGTCCCAAGATGTATATGACCCTATTCCCCTACAGCATAGCCACCCAAATAGTACAGTTGGCCCGGCCTATGAGCTGGGAGTTTCAGTTGTCCATGGACGGTAAGCGGTTGGTTGGCAATAAATTTACCTCCTACGTTACCGTAGATCAGGGTGTGGTCACCAGGGTTGATAACACCTACTTCAGAGAGGCCGTCTGGACCCGGCCAGAAACCGGGGAATAATAGATCTTAAATGCTCAAAAGACTGCACCCTTCTACCCCGGCGACCCTTACCCCTGGGTTGGCTCCGGGACTGTTCCGCTACATCCGGTGTTGTTTACGACCTTTTGCGTAGTCTTGAAGGTGTCGGTGATACTCGAACGAGGGTACTACCGATAGAAAGGCGCATTGAAAGCTCATCCTTCCGGAATCCCATGGAATCAATGGGTTTTTCGGAGGGTAAAATCACTCACCACTCCATTCTCCGGGGTTGAAGCCGGGGATTTAGGTTGCTTTGCCTTCCCCGGGCGTATCATTCCCATAAGTAATGACAACAGGGCAGCCGCTGCACCGGCACCCAAGTACATCGACCGAGGGGGAGCTCGGTAGGTTGGAGCCTTTAGGATTGTTCCGCTCGTTTGGGGCTGATTGAAGTCGGGCTTTGTTTGTATTCGAACCAATACCTGATTTGGACCAACGTACCCGAGGGAATGTGCCTTGGCTTGGAGCAACTCCGAACTGGTTTCCGCCCGAATCATACGGTTTGTCAATTCGGCTTGGAGGGTTTCCAGCCGGGCGTTGTTCCTCTCTAGCTCAGCCAGATACTCACGTTTGCTTTGAAGATCTACATAACCGCCGGGCCCATAGATCCCCAGGCCCACCATATACACAAGAACACCTAATGTTATAGAGAAAAATATCTGTGACAGCTTCATCCTGTTTGAAGTAACGGTGTATAATAGATTAAACTTAACCAAATAGCGGTTATGATCGTATAATTGTAGCCGATACTTGAAAGGTATAGTACTACCATATAGTCTGACCAGGAGAAGCGGATGGCCGAGGAACGCAACAAGACGGAAGATTTCGACTCCCTCGATGAATATGGTGTCTGGGTAAAATCAGGCATCGAAGATGTGGATGCCGAAACGGATGATATCCAACTGGATGATATACCGACCGAGCTTGACCTGGATTCTTATGATGAATCCCAAGATACCCAGGACCATGAACCAAACGTGGAGGGTCTCACCGAGGAAGAGGAATCTCTCCTCGGCGACTTGGAAGATAGTTCATTGGATACCGACCAAACCGCAACCATGGAAGACATTACAGAGGATACCCCCATGAGTGATAAGCAAAACCAGGATTCCGCCATAGATGAACTCACGAATGAGGAGACCGACGAGGTTTCCATAGAAATACCGGATTTTGATGATTTTGATCCGGATGAGGCCTCAGAATCATCCGAGGATACCAGTGCCCTGGAGGAAGAGTTAGCCGGATTGGATCTGGATGCTATTCCCGAGGACGGTGAAATCACCCTGGACTTATCCATGGATGATGACGATGACCAGATCTACCTTGAAGAGGAAGAACTCCAGTTGGACCTGAACGATGATACCGAAGAGATTATGCTGGAAGATTTTGATGAAGGCGATCATGAGCTGGAGGACGATATCGTTATTCCAGGACTAGATGATCTTGATGACCTCTCCGATGAGGAAAACGAGATTCTAAACATGGGTGGCTTGGATGACCTTGAGGAGGTTCCCAGCGAGCCCGGGGATACATTCGAGGAGCAGTCCCGGGATGACCTATCCGAGGATACTCTGGATTCCGGGACGGCCCCAGACTCATCTCAGGATGAGGAGCTGGTTCAAGACGGCTCTCTAGACACCACCGAGGATAGCCTGGACGACAGCTTCACCATGGAAGATGAAGTAGAGGAAGTAACTCTGGATGATATGATGGTTGAAGATTCCTCGGGTGAACACGTCGAAGAAACAAGCCAAGAGGATGAGAGTCTTGAAACCTCCGAGGGGGGGTCTCTTCCCGATTTTGATGAAGAGTTTTTGGATCTTGATGATTCGGATCTCCTGGTATCCCAGGATAGCGAAGGGGATACCGAACTTGGCGATACAGATATTGATCTAAATATTTTAAATGAAGCCGCAGCTCCGCCCTCGGTTGAGGAAGATATTGACCTGGATGCCTACGAGAAGGACCTGGCCGCTGGTGAAATTGTTCTCGAAGAATCCCAGGATGACCAGAACCAAGAAGATTCAGGTTCCCCTTCAGAGGATATCTACACCGAAGGTGATGAAGAAGATGCCGGTCAGCAGCAAGATCAGTCTGAAGAACATCTCCCCGGGGCCGAGGCCTCTGAGGACCTCAGCCTCGAGGATATCCATGAACCCGATTATTCGGAGGACCTGCCGGAACTGGAGGACTTTGACGATGTTGAAGCCTTTACCGATTCCCTTTCCTCCGATACAGAAGAGGAAGTAGAGGAACAGTCAGGGCTTGAAGATTCCGTTGCCCCAAGCACCGATGAACTTTCATCCTCCGAGAGCGACGAGGACCTAGGCGCTGAGGAAGCCTCCTCGGTAGATTCGGAAGAGGTAGATGTAGAGGATTCTGAGGAAGAGGAACAAGCATCCTCCCTGGATGATTCAGATCTCGCTGATGACGAATTTGGGATCATTGAGGTCGGATCTAAGACAGAGCAGGATGCCTCGCCCCAGGAAGGGAGCGTAACCCTGGACCCTGGCTCCTCAATTCTGTCGGCCATTGAAAGAGAGCTTTCAGCCATTAAAGGAGAATTGACCAGCCTCCGGGCAGATCTTCAGACCCTGCGTCACCAGGAGAGAACCCTTACCGAAGCAATCCAACAAAAACGTCAGGAGCTGGACGGCAATGATCAGGGTGCCACCTCCGAGGCTGGAGAACCCGTCCAGGAGGTCCCCCAGGATGCTCCGGAGCCCACACCAGACGATGAAAACCAAGAGGATTTCCAGGATTTTTCCCAGCCGGAGGCAGAAACAGAACTCTTCGGTGATGAGGATTCTGCGGGTGGTATTGATACCTCAGGGGGATTCTTCGATGAAGAGGAAGATGAAACCATCGCCCTTACCGGTGATGAACTGGATAATATTTTAAATACCGCCGAGTTTACCGAAGAACCCGGAAAGCCCAGTGATTACGACACGGATCTTGATCAGAACATTGATGATGAGCTTCTAGGAACCCCCCAGGAAGAAAGTACTCAAGAGGACGCTTCCATTGATCTGGTAGAGGAAGAAACCCGGGAGGATTTGTCAGACCAGGTAGTTGGCGAGATTTCCCTGGAGCCTGTGGATGAGCAGGAATCTGCCGGGGAAGACCCCTTTCAGGGCAGCGATGAAGAAGTCCGGGCTATGGCCGAGATGGATATCGAAAAAGAACTTCAGGACATCGAGGATCTGGATGATGATTCCATAGAGTTTGATTTCGATGACTCGGATCTTGAGGATATGACCATAGAGATTGGGGAGGCCGAGGAGTTCGATACTTCTGTAACCGAGCAGGAGGAGACCGAACAGGATCTCCCTGAGCAAGAATCCCTTGAGGACGAGGGATTTGATGAGGTCTATGATTCCACCGTGCAGGCAGAGGAGGATGCCGGCGAATCCATGGCGGACGAGACGCAACCTCAGACAAGCCCAGAGGCTCAAGAGGATGACCAGGAGACCTCGGTAGGTGCCGCGGGTGAGGAATCACCGGATGCAGAAAGCACACCTGCAGCTGCCGCAGTTGAGCATGGCCCCGACGCAAGTATGTCCAGTTCACTGAAGCATGAGATAAAGACCGTATTAGCCTACATGGACAAACTTCTAGAGGCCCTCCCGGAAGAAAAAATAGAAGAGTTCGCCAGAAGTGAGCATTTTGAGACCTACAAACGTCTCTTTGAGGAGTTGGGGCTATAATCTATGGGACTCATGAACCGAGTTCTGGAAATTCAATCCGAGGACTCCGGTAAGGAAGCCTCCCCTTACAAGTCTGCCCAGGGGTTCTTGCACCACGCTGAGTTTGTAAGACGGAAGGTTAACCAGAAGCAGGATAACACTCCCGCAAGGGATACCAGCAGTGTCCGGGGCATGGAAGCCCGCCCCGGTCTGTCTCCCCACCCCCAAGGCGATACAATATCACTGGAGGGATTTCAAACAGACAGTGAGGAGGCGTTGGTACAGATTCTCCAGGCAGTTCACGGACTCCCTGATACCTTCCTCGGATTGTATGATTTTTTCGTACTGCTCCGGGATGTACTCAGCATAGAGAAATCTGCCCTGCTGACCCCGTCTGCCGAGGACTCACGGATTTTTGAACCTGTGTTGTTCTGGAACCTGGATCAAACAAGCCTCCACCGGTTATCCTTCCCAAGAGAAGAGTTATCAGGCTTCGACCGATGGGGGGTCTTGTCTGCTCAAAACGTTACAAAACTGAGCAGCCGAGATATAGCGGTTACGGAATCGGATTTTATTTGCATACCCTTTCCGGAAAAGGAACCGGTAGGTGCCTTGCTGTTTTCCAGCCCCTACGGGCAATCCTCAGAGAAAGCCAATACCCTCCTGGTGAGTGCGCTCTCCCAGATCCTTTCCACCAATTTCGCAGGAATACCCGCTCAGTTTTCAGCAGAATATACCCCAATTCCCCTGGATGTGTTACTGGCCGATCCCCAGGAGCGGATACTCCATATTTCAATGCTTGAAATCCATCGCGCCCTCCGGGAGCACTTCCCCATGGTTTCTGCCCAGCGGATTCCAGAAATTGTATACCGAACCTTGGCAACCCTTACAGAGTGCCGAATCGGTATTTCACCGGAGGGATTTTATCTCCATCTTGAAGCCCCCTTTGCCCGGGCACAGGACCGGTTCTACGAAGAGACAGTTCGGCAGCTCTGCAGCTGGTTCACCCTGGACCCTGATGAGGTAACCTGGCATATTTATGAAGGCAAGAATGTCCAACGATGATTCTGGTTCAAGGAAAACGCGGGCATCTGACGGTAAAATCCTCCAAAGGACGCTTTCTGCACAGCAGGGTAAATCCCCGGGAAGAAGCCCTCTCCCTTGCGACTGAACAGTTATCATCCTCCCAGGTCAGGGAGGGGGGACTGGTTCTCCTGGACACCGGACTCCCCTATCTCAGTACCTATTTAGCAGAGCAGTTTCCCGCAACCCCGCAGTATATTATTCACAGCGATGACCGTATGGCGGAATTCTTTTTGCACCGGAATCCTGAGTTACCCCCGGGGAGCGTACATTGGCATCCTGGCGACACTGCCTCTCTGGAGGACACCCTGAGACCTTGGATGGCGTCGCGGTACCTGCGGGGGGTACAGTTGCTTCAAGGCAGGGCCGTGGACGACACAGCCTTTGCCCAAGAATCCGCCCAAACCGTCGCGAGTACCACTGCCGGGATATTCACCCAGGTTCACCGTGAGACCATGACCCGGGGGTTCTTCGGCGTCAAAAAACTCGCCAACCTCCGGAAGGCGGTTGAATTACTCGAATCCGGCGGAGGTTCTCTGGTAACCGGGGTTACCAGGGCGGATGATGAAAAAGTCCCGGTACTGGTAGCAAGCGGCCCCAGCCTGGGACAGGCTGCCTCCTACCTCTGCAAATACCGTGAAACCATGATGATCTATGCCCTGCCCTCTGCAATTTCTTTTCTACACAGCATCTCCATGGAACCCGATGTTATCCTCACCACGGATCCTGGATATTGGGCGGGGGAACATTTACGGCAAATCCCCTCGCATTGGAAGAGCAGGATCATTGCCCCCCTTACCGCCGAGCTAGGCAGGATGCCCGGTATGGGGATGGTGCACTTTCTCCCGGTTTCCGACCCCCTGACAAGCCTCTTCCTGAAACCTCAGGGAATCAGACCTGGCATGAGAGAAACCGGTACCGTCGCAGCCTTTGCCTTAGATTTGATCCTTGAAGTCCATTCCAAGGCTGTCGTCATCTTCGGTCTAGATCTATCTCTCTACCAACTGGTTGGACATATTACCCCCCATGGCTTCGATACCCATCTTGCCGGAGGAAGCACTCGTTTGAATCCCTTAGAAACCATACAGACCACAAGGGATCTGAATACCCTGGCCCCGGGTACGACCTATAAACCCCGGATTTCCCAAGGATCATTAGAAATCTATCGGACCTGGTTTAGCAGGTTTTTTCATGGAAAAACCGATAGAACCTTTCTTCGGTTCATCGAGGGCCATCCAGGGGAGGATCTGCCTTGTGCTTCCAGGGAACAGGTTAGCCGCGTTTTGGAACGAGCATCCGACGCCTGGAAAGAATCCGAGCCCACCCACGGTCCCGGTACTGGTCCTCTGGGGCTGTTTGACCATTCCTCAACACTGGAGGATTATGCCGTTCTACTCAAGCACCTTGAGTCGGCGATGCTGAAGGCTTGCACCTATCCCCTGAATCCTGAAGACCCCGCGGACGAGCTTCTCCAGGAGGTCTGTTTCTTTTCCTATAAGCGGTACTGGTCGGAGCATTCTGCGGATCAGCGTCGCGCTGTTTGCGCGGAAATGGCGGAGGAGATTCACTTTCACTTTTCGAGGCTGGCTCTATGAGAATTCTTGACTGGAGTTTGGCCCAGGGATTCGGAAAGATTCCCCGGGTAGAGTTTCCCCGGGGCAACCGATGGTTCACCAGTAAGCGCTCGCCCTTCCGAGAGTTGTATACCCTGGCAGAGACTATGCAATCCGGTGATTTTGTAATCGTTATCGGCTGGGATTTTCATGAGCTATCCTCGGGAAAACACCCCCGGATGAACCGTGGAACCATGGTGTTTTTGGATCCCTTCCCCAAGCTGAGTCGAACAATAGTCAAGGAAAACGCCCTACCGTCACCCTCGCCGGACATGGGGTACCATGCCGCCGATCCTGAGAAACCTGGATTCTCATGGCTTGAGGAGGTCTTCACCGGATACTCCCCCCTGTTGTTTCAGAATCTTCGGGTCGAGACGGTGGCAGTGTATCAGCAAACCGGTCATCCCTGGATCGATCAGGTGCTGAGCCGGCTTAAAAAAAGAATCGCCGAGCTAAAAGACGATCTCTCTACCCAGGCAGTATTCGGAAACCGCTGGCTTGAAAACGGGCTTAAAAACCTGGAGTATTACCACCGCCAATCGGCTTTGACGGCTCCCGGGCCAGGTAGGCTCCAGTCGGTATGGGTGCTGGGCGCCGGCCCCAGTCTGCACAAACGGTTATCCGAGGTACAAACCATCGAGGCTGATCAACGCTATGTAATCTGTGCCGACACTGCCCTGCCCGCCCTAACCCACCGGGGAATCACTCCCGATGTGGTGGTGAGCCTGGACGCCCAGTGGTACAGCTTCGAACATCTTCGTTTGGCGGAGGTATCCCGAGCCGGTTTTTGGCTGGTGGATTTTTATACATCCCCCCTGGTAATCCGTTTGCTGAGTAAAAAACAGATCCCCTTTCGGTTTGTTTTTTCCCGCCATCCCCTTACCCACCTCCTGCTGGACTATCTACCCCAGATTGGGAGTCTCCTAAACAATCAAACCAACGCGGGGCTAGCCGCCCTCTCCTTCGCGAAGGGTCTTAGTACCCAGCTGTCCCTCGGGGGCCTGGATTTCTCCTTTCCCGGATTCCGTTCCTATACATCCCATACCTACCGGGATCTCTACGATGAGCTGTCCCGTTCCCGGCTGCACAGCCGGGATACCCAGGATCTATCGATAATGGACCGGGCGGGGCCGCTCTCAGTACTTCGGTTCGGCCCCCCGGTAAACGAGCGAGGCTTCGGAGCATCCGGTTATACATCCCTGGGTGAAAGGCGGGATGAGATTCTGAACCAGAATCATCCCGGACCAACCCTGTGGGCTATAGAAGATCTTGGCCGAGGGATCAACAGGAACCCTTCTATTCGGAACCTAGCCCGCGCCATCCTTGAGCGCATATCAGTGCCCATAAATTCCTTAGAAGAGGTCGTACATAATCCTGACGTTGGTATTTTCTCACCGGGGATTCTCGGTATTATCAGCAGGAATCAAAAAAATACCGCCCCAGGGGGTGATATTTTGGATATATCCAGACAACTACAGCAGAAAACCATAGGACTGCTTACCCTTTTGGCATATAATGGGGAGGTATGATGTCCCGATATCCAACCCTGATCACCTGGCTAGGTATTGTGTTCTTTCTCGTGTTCTTCAGTGGGCTTTTTATTCTGAGTGATTCCATCAGAAGAAATAGAGTTCAAGAAGCCGAGCACACCTTGGAGGCATTGCTGCCGGAGATAAGCGGCAACCGAGAAAACCAGCAACGCATCCTACAGAAGATATACCAGGATCTTCCAACATTAGAAGCCTTAATGTATGAGAACCCCAGGGGAAGTATTGGATTTCTTTGGTCTCGGAATCCAGAACTGGTAACCCTCCCCGGTCAGACCGAGCCATCCGGACCGAGACTTCAGGCTCCAGGACTTCACCAAGCCCTCATCTCCCGGCCTGCCATGGAGAATGGACAGGCAACAGCGGTATTCCGGGTTATTCTGGGACGAGATCTGTTCTTTTTGTTCCGTACCGGCTTCATCGCCCTGTTATTATTCGCGGGTTTGCTGATCTGTCTCTATGCCCTGCTCTCCCTCACCCGGAAAGAGGAGACCTGGGCCCCCGAGGAGGAATCAGACGATCAAGAATCAGACGATCAAGAATCAGACGATCAAGAATCAGACGATCAAGAATCAGACGATCAAGAATCAGACGATCACGAACCAGGCGATAACACGACACCCCCTGGACTACCCGAGGATGAAGCCCCGGAACCCGGAGGTGCCCTCATGGCAGCAGATCCGGAACCCGGGGGTGCCCCGGCACCAACAGATATGGAGCCACCCCCCCCTTCCCGGGAGGAATCCGCCGACGAAGAGGTTCCACCCCCGATCGACTCAGACCCGGATTCAGATTCAGAACACGGCCTCGGTGGAGAAACAGACGCCGCCGACCAGCCGCCGTTTTCCAGTCCCTTGAGTCCTGACAGCGCTTTGCCGGAAGCACTTGATGCGGAACTACGGAAAGCGACCCTAGAGGATACATCCCTGAGCCTTTGCCTCATCGAGATGACAAACCCAGAAACAGTGGAAGAGGGATTATCCCGGTTTTTTAGCAGCCTGATGGAGGTCTTCATCTACCGGGACCTGCTCTTTCATGAAACGACAGCTGCATGTTGGGTTATACTCCCCGGCCAGGACCTAGATGCAGCCCTTTCTTCCTGTAAGGAATTTCTAGCCAGGGGTCATGCAAAGCTTCCGGATAGCGATATACGAATCGGCATTACCTCCCGGAACGGCCGCCACATACATCACCAGGTCATGATGAAGGAGGGCCGGGCCGCCCTGGCTCGCGCCCTGGCTGGGACCGACCCACTAGTAGGGTTTCAACCGGATCCGGAGAAGTACCACAAAATCACCCCCCGGTAATTCGGTAGGCTACCCTCCTAATCCCCTATTCCCCGGGCAGAAGCTGTGTTACCCGCCAGGAGGGCAGGTTCCCTCGCAGCAGGATTTGGTCACCTTCTTTCCAGATTGCATAGTACGTATCGTCTTCAAGAGTGTAGACCTCTAAGGTTCTCCTCGTTCCGGATTGCAGGGTCATGGTGATTTGCAGCATTGGAGCATCTCCCAGGATCTGGGCCCCAAGATCACCGGTGTCCAGCCCGGATAGTTCCAGGGTGGTCAAACCTGAAACGTACGACTCCAGTGACCCGCCGAAGGGATCCTGTTCGGTAGAGATCTCCCAGCCCTCGGCGGCATGGGTAAGTATCCGATCGTCCTGACCCGGAATCTGAATCTTCACCTGATACACATCCTGGGCGGTTATGCCTTGGGGCCAGAGACGCAGCTCGGTCCAGTAGGCCAGATCCTGATTAATATAAAAATCCGCCTCGGAACCCGTGGTGAATACCCGGGGATCGGCATCGGTACGCACAAACACGCCGTTTCCGCCGGGGGTGTATTTGCCGTAGTAGAGTACCCGGACCGGGGGTGAATCGGTGTCCAGACGAAGGGTGATAACCCTTGCAGATGCCTCATCCAAGTCGTAGGCCCCGTAGGAATCCTGGGAAGAAGTAACCAGGGTTTTCCCCTCAAGCTGCCCCAGACTCTCAAGAAAATCCCGGACCCGCTGGGATCGGGAATCATACCAAGCACCGTCGGGGTACCTGACCTGCCATTGATCTTCACCGGTGCGCCGAAGCGCAAGGGAATCACCGGATGGAGAACCTGGGTCATCCAGGGAGATAGCGCCGATATTTTGAATAGCCTCGATCTCCAGGATGGATGGTTTGCCCTGGGACCGGGTGGTCAAATTCCGGTATAGAGAAATACTCAGTATGGCAGCCAGGAGAACCACCCCAAGTAGGATGTATATGCCTAATAGTTTTTTTTCACCCGTGGTGAACCTCATGCTTCTCATTGGTTTGCCCTCCTTCGACGGGAAATAAATCGGATGATCCCGAGAATGAGCAGAATCAGAGGGGCTGCACCGATTCCCAGGGTTTTTGCCCAGTTCATGGATGCGGACCGGAGTTCAGGGTCCTGGATGGCATCGAGCCGGGTATTCCGAATCTGCCTGGTCCGGAGATTCAGCATCTCCTCATCGTGTCCCAGCCACTCAAAGGCCGACAGTGCAAACTGAAGGTTCTGGGTGGAGCGGTGGATTTGAATCAAACTGGTAAGAAAATCCCCATCTCCAACCACTACCAGCCGGGCGTTATCCGTCGAACCTCGATGGGAGGGGTTTTCGCCCCTGGGATCACCGGGGAAGTAGGATGATACCCCTCCGGTTAACACCCCGGCTAATACCTGCTGTTGTTCCTGGAAGGTTGAGCTGAGATACCCAACCTGAACCGGATTCGTCTGAACGGGCTGGTCCATGAGTGCGGTCCGGTCGCTGGAGAACACCAGGGGCTCAAAGGATCCATCAGGGTTCTTCTGTGAATCGAAGCTGATGGGGCTTGCCCAGAAAAGATCCAGACCGGCAAACCTGGCGGTAATAGGATGGTCCGGGGCGCCTTGGGTGGTTTGGACCCAGAGGGGGTATGCTTCATAGGTATTTATACGCATAGCTCCCTGCACCTGCTGGACGGGTATGGGGAGATTCGAACGGTCCAGAACCCACTGGGGCGACACTTCGATTCCGTAGGAACCCAGAATTTGAAAAACCGGGGCATCGCTTCCATCCTCGGGCTGAAGATTCGACTCCAGATTTACCGAGATGGGATCCACGGCCCAAAATACGCCCTTTCCTGCCATAACAAACTGATCGATCTGATACAGGGCCCCCTGATCGAACCCTGCACCGCCCAATACAAAGAGTGCATCCAGAGTTTCCGGGATACGCTCCCCCGGAGTGAGGCTACGAACCTCGGCGATCCGAGAGAGCTCCTGATACAGATATCCGAACTCCTCCTCGGCCATGGCGGGTTGTCCGTCGGTGAGAATCCCAACGCTGCGTTTCTGTCCCCGGGTGAGATCCCGGATGGCGGTGGTGACCTGGTATTCCAGGGAACCGGGATCAGCAATGGCAGGAATGAGACTCTGCTGGTCCCGGTAGGAAATAATAATACCGGTGTACACCTGGGCCACCCGCTGTTCGTTTTCTTCGATGACCTGGTATTGCTGGGGCTGGATTCCCAGCTGCTCGGGACTGCTGAATTCCTGGTCTTCTTCCGGATCGACTACCCGGAGATTAAGCCGAGTACCGCCATAGCGCCCGTACTCCTGAAGAATATCGATGATATGCTGAATTTCCGGGATTTCACGGGTCAGACGCCCTGAAACCACATAGGTAATTGATACCGGGTCTTCGAGCTCCTGAAAAAGATTCCTGGAAACCTTGGAAATGGTGAACACCTTATCCTCGGTAGTGTCTGCCCGGAACCGTACCAGACCCGATAAAATCACCAGCAATAAAAAAATAACCAAGGGCAGGATGGTAAATAGCCAGGTTTTGCCCCTGGTAGGACCTACAATACGTGTTTCATGGGACATAGGTTACCTCCATTTCCGAAGCAGCAGCGTCCGAGCGTTGATAAACAAAAAGAGCCAAATCACCCCCAGGAAAAAGAACAGGTCCTGGCTGTCTATGATTCCCTTGGCAAAATCCTCGAAATGGAACCCCAGGGAAAGGGCGGCCATGATGCGCTGGAAAAACAGGGGTGCGGCGCTACCCCGAACGAAGCCCTCCGCGATGGTTACCAGCAGGAGCACCCCAGCGGTGGAGATGAAGGCCGAGACCTGGTTCCGGGTGAACAGGGAAATGCTCTGTCCCAGAGCAAGACCCGCAGCCCCCAGAAGAAAAATCCCCACATACTGACTGACGATTGGTCCGGGATCAAAATCGCCGAAGGGTAATACCGCCGCCACCGTCGGAAGGGTTCCAACCAGGATGATGGCCAGTAAAATCAGGTTGGCAATAAACTTTCCTAATACCAGATCCCATTCCCGGGCGGGAAGGGTTACCATGAGCTCCAGGGTTCCCTGGCGGGTTTCTTCGGCCCAGGAACGCATGGTAAGGGAAGGAATCAGCACGATGAATACAAAGGGGAAAATGGAGAAATAGCTGCGCAGACTTGCCGTATCCCTGGCGAAGAAGTCCTGGATGGTAAAAAACCAGACACTGGTGAACAGAAGGAAAAAGAGAGCAACAATATAGGCGATGGGCGAATTAAAGCCGGACCGCAGCTCCCGGTGAACCAGTGCCCAAAAGGGATTTCCGCGGCGGCGCGCTGGCTTGCCGGTTGGACGATTAGGATGTTCTACATCCGAGGATTTCCCGGTTGAATCGGGATCCTGGATTGAATCGACGGGTGTTGTGGTTGACTTAGACATTGAGATCCTCCTTCCTCGGGGTATCGTTTCCTGGATTATCATGGGGATCCTGGGTCGTGAGCTGTTTGAACAGATCCTCAAGGCCTGCAGTGACGGGTTTCAGGGCAGAAAGCTCGATACCATGAGAAGCTGCCCATTGGAAGAGCTGAAGCCCCGCTTCGTCGCTGGTCATGGATGCAGGTAATACAACCTGGAGGTTGATCCATTCTTGGGGTGATTCCACCGTCCCCTGCTCCTGATCCTCAATCCGGGAACCTACAAGGCCGGATACCGCCTTGATGGCAGGGGTGATGCCCCCGATCCCCTCAGGATGCCGAATCCGCAGGGCAAAGACCCAGTCTCCCTTCAGTTCACGGGCAATCGCCTGGGGAGTGCCCGAGGCAGCAACCCTTCCGCGGTTCAGGATAATGACCCGGTCGCAGAGGGCCTCCACCTCTTGAAGGATGTGGGTTGATAGGATGATGCTCTTATTCTTACCAAGCTCCCGGATGAGGGTCCGGATTTCCTGAATTTGATTCGGGTCCAGCCCTGTGGTCGGCTCGTCCAGAATCAATACATCCGGATCGTGCATAATAGCCTGGGCCAGTGCAACCCGCTGCCGGTAGCCCTTGGAGAGCTCCTGAATCGGCCGCCACAGTACATCCAGTATGCCGCAGCGCCGGGCCGCAGTCTCAATGGCCTGTACCCTGGACTCGGCGGCCAGCCGGGTTTCAGCAATAAACTCCAGGTACTCATGAACCGTAAGTTCGGTGTACACCGGGGCATTCTCGGGCAGATATCCGATCCGGGCCTTGCACTCCAGGGGGTTCTCGGAGATCGGAACCCCGTCCAGGGTCACTGATCCCGAGCTTTGGTAATGGTACCCGGTCAGAACCTTCATGATGGTGGTTTTTCCGGCCCCGTTGGGACCCAAGAGCCCAAGGATTTCTCCGGGACGCAGATCAAAATCCACCCTGTCTACGGCCGTCACCGAGCCGTAGGACTTGGAGAGTTGTGAGACGCTTATCATACAAGTCTACTCCTCGTAGGGTATGGTGTAGGTGTGCCGGTCTCGAGTGAGTACCGTCATGGGAAATTCCTCCCGAGCCTGATCCAAGAGGATGTTTAGATCGTGGTCGGTGTACCGGGGGCTGTAGTGCAGAAGCCCCATATTCTTTACACCACCGGCCTGGCGGGCGAGTTTGCCTGCCTGCCGGGAGGTCATGTGCCGTTTTTCCCTGGCGGTTTCGGTATGCTCATCGGAGAACATTCCTTCACAAAAAAGGAAGTCCGACCCGGCTACCTCTTCTGATATAGACTCCAGAGGAAGGGTATCGGTTACATAGGAAATTTTCCGGCCCTTCCTGGCGGGACCCAGTACCTGGCTCGGTTGGACCCGGCGGCCGTCCTCCAGTTGAACATCCTCGCCTCGCTGCAGAACCGACCACATGGGTCCCCGGGGCACACCAAGCTCTTGGGCGGCAGCGGGATCGAAGACCCCGGGACGCGGATCCTCAACAAAGCTGTAGCCCACGCAGGTTCGGGAATGGGACAGGGGAAAGGAACGCACCCGGTATCCCGGACCGGAGAACACTGTTTGCGGAACCGATGGATCCTCAATCTCCTGGACGATGATACGGTAATTTATGTGCATCTCCAGGGTTTTCCGGTTCGCATCAATGTATTCAGCGATCCGGGGAGGACCGATGACATAGAGGGGATCCTCCCGGTCAACCTGGCTCGAAAGCATGAGCATACCCGGCAGACCGGTTACATGGTCTGCATGGGTATGAGAAATAAAAATGGCATTGATTTTTTTCCAACGGAGATTAAGGCGCCGAAGGCTCACCTGGGTTCCCTCTCCACAATCAAACAGGAAGAGGTCACCCTCACGACGAAGTAACACGGAGGTAAGATGCCGCCTGGGAAGGGGCATACTACCTCCGCAGCCAAGTACAAAGGTTTCCATAGTCATAATATGACCGGATCATAGCATAAAACTAGAGTACTGTGGAGACATCCTCATCGTAATTAACGTCCGCCCGGCCGAAGCCGTGAATCGCCAAAAAGTCTTGGTTGTACCCCTCCAGATCTCCCAGTTCCCGGATAGATTCGCTGGTCACCTGAGGCCAGAGTTCGTTTACCCGGTCCTGGACATCTTGTCTCATCTCCCAATCATCCATGCGGATTCTGCCCTCTTCATCCACCGGCACCGGCTTTTTACCCAGACGGTCCCGGAACAACCGATCCATCTGCTCGATGCAGCCCTCATGAATTCCCTTTTCCTTCATCACCTTGAACAGGAGAGCTAAATACAGGGGTACTACCGGAATAACCGCGCTTGCCCGGGTCACCAGGGCCTTGTTCACCGAGACGTAGGCCTCGCCCTGAATATCTGACAGGGTTTGGGTGATTTCCCCGGCGGACCGTTCCAGATGCTCCTTGGCCTTACCAATGGTTCCATCCCGGTACACCGCCCGGGTTACCTCCGGACCAATGTAGCTGTAGGCTACCGTCCGGACACCCTTCGCCAGGACACCGGCCTGCTTCAGGGCCGACATCCAAAGAATCCAGTCCTCTCCGCCCATTACCTTGACGGTCTGCTCCACCTCTTCGTCGCTGGCGGGCTCGATGGAAAACTCTTTTATCTCCCCGGTTTGGGGGTTGATGGACTTTGCGCTGAAGGCAGAACCAATGGGCTTCAACACCGATCGGTACACGTCCCCGCTCTGGGGGTCGGTACGTACCGGACTTGCCAGGGAGTACACCACCAGGTCAACATCACCTAAATCATCCTTGATGGTCTGGATGACCTGTTGCTTCATTTCATTACTAAAGGCATCGCCGTTGAGGCTCTTGGCGTACAACCCAGCCTTCGCAGCTTCCTGCTCATAGCTGGCCGTATTATACCACCCCATGGTGCCGGGACGTTTCTCCGATGGCTCCTTTTCAAAACTGACGGAAAGGGTCTTAGCCCCGGATCCGAAGCCGGCAACGATCCTACTGGCAAGACCGTATCCTGTGGAACCGCCGATAATCAGAGCCCTCTTGGGCCCGTTCTCCACCGGTCCCTGCCGCTGTACATAGGCAATCTGATCAAGAACATCCCGCCGGCATCCTTCGGGATGGGCGTTCATACAAATATTGTTTCGAATCATAGGTTTTATAATCATTGATTTCTCCTTCTTACCCTGAGGTTACACAGAACCTACAGAATAATTGAATATTATTCAAGAATCCTTACCCCCAAGCCGTGATCTCCCGGCGCTATTGGAAGGCTCCCCTGATTGGCAACCCCGGGAGTTACATGGTACATTTCTGCCATGAAGAGCCTGAGCATACCGGTATTTACCTGGAACACCCTTTCCCAGGAAGAAAAGTCTACCCTGCTAACCCGGTCCGAAGAGGATATCCGGGAGGTGCAGGATTCAGTTCGGTCCATTATTGAAGATGTAAAACAACGCGGCGATGAGGCAATCCGGGAATACACCGCCCGGTTCGACAAGGCCGAGTTTCCCCATAAACCCCTTCAGGTTACCGAAGACGAGATAGATGAGGCTGTTAGGACTCTGGACCCGAAAATTGCCCGGGCTCTGGATTATGCCATGGAGAATGTTACCCGGTTTCACCAGGCCCAGGTACCCGCTGCCATGGATATGCACCAGATACGCCCGGGGATCTGGGCCGGGGAGCGGGCTACACCCATTGACAGCGTGGGATTATACATTCCCCGGGGCAGGGGCAGCTTTCCTTCCATGCTCTACATGCTCGCCATCCCGGCAAAACTAGCCGGCGTGCCCAACATCTCCATCGTCACCCCTCCCGGACCCGACGGAACGGTGGACCCCGCCTGCCTCTACGCAGCCCGTTCTATCGGCGTTTCCACCGTATACCGGGTAGGAGGCGCCCAGGCTATAGCAGCCCTGGCATTCGGAACCCCGAGCATCAGGCCCTGCCTGAAGGTCCTCGGACCGGGAAGCATGTATGTTACCGCAGCGAAACGGCTGCTCTCGGGAACCATAGACCCGGGCCTTCCCGCAGGCCCCTCGGAGTCCATCCTCTGGGCGGACGCAAGCCAAAACACCCAGGACGACATTACCCGGATTTGTCTAGACCTGCTTATTGAAGCGGAACACGGAGCAGACAGTTCGGCCCTGCTGGTGACGGATGATCAAACCCTGGCAAGACGCGTCGCCGAAACCCTGCCTGCATTAATCGAAAATACCCCCGAGCCCCGGCGAGAATTTCTCAAAAAGGTATTCTCAGGGTACGGCGGCATTATTCTCGGGCAGAACGAGGCCCAGGCTGCCGACATCATTAACCAGTTCGCCCCGGAGCACCTCTCCATCCAGACCCGGGAACCCGTGGACTCCGTCGCCCTCATTAAAAACGCCGGAGAGATACTCCTGGGACCCTTCGCACCCTTCTCGGCCGCCAACTATGCCATCGGCGCAAATGCAGTCCTGCCCACCGGAGGATATGCAAAAACCTGGTCCGCCGTCTCGGTCAGAGATTTCATAAAATACAACTCCATCATCCAGATGACCCGCCGGGGTTACCAGGATCTACGGGACCATGTAATCACCCTAGCCGACTATGAGGGCTTTCCCTCCCATAGCCGGGCACTCAAGGACCGCCCTGAGGCCTAATCTGGATACGAGCCCCATGAACCTCCTGGAACAGGAAATCCTCCAGGCATGTAAAACCCTGGAGGGCCTCACAAACTTTGAACGCCGCCCCGGTACGAGCCGGGAATACCGACTGGACAGAATGGCTGCAATCCTTGAAGCCTTCGGAAACCCCCAGGACAGCCTCACAATCATCCATGTGGCAGGTTCAAAGGGCAAGGGCTCCGTGGCCAGTCTGCTGGCCGCCGGCCTGGCAGCAATGGGACACCGGGTGGGATTGTACCGCAGCCCCCATATTCTGGATTACCGGGAACGCTTCACCCTGGCCGGCACCTGGTTCCCTCCCGAGCTCTATGCCTCGGTACTGGGCCGGGTCGTTCAGGCCATCCCCCGGTTTCCCGAGCCCACTACCTTCGAGCTCCTGACCCTGGCGGGTTTCCTCCTGTTCAAGGAGGCCAGCTGCACCTGGGCCGTGGTGGAGGTAGGCCTCGGTGGGCGGCTGGATGCCACTAACCTGGTCAAGCCCCTGGCCTCGGTGATCACCACCATTGAACTGGAACATACCGATATCCTGGGTTCCACCATTCCCGCCATCGCCCGGGAGAAGGCCGGCATCATTAAGGCTAACCGGCCGGTGTATGTTTTTCCCCAGGATTCCGAGGCGGAACTGATCTTCTCCGCCCGGGCAGGAGAACTGCATAGCCCGCTCCGGTTTCCCCTGGGCCGGGGTACCCAGGCCTTGGAAGCCATTCATACCAGGATTACCTGGCAGGGCTGTGAAATTACAGATCCGGATGCCGTATCCCTCCGTCTCCCGGTTCCCGGACGTATCCATGGGATTAATGCCCTCTTTGCCCTTCGGATTCTGGGGGATTTGCATGCCCGGGGCCTTGTTCCCGGCTCCATGGTGCAGGCCCAACAGGGCATTGAGGATCTGCGGATACCCGGCCGTATGCAGGTTCACCCCCAGCCCTTCGGCCCTGAGGGACCGGCCCGTATTATCCTGGACGGTGCCCATACACCCTCTTCCGCCAAGATGCTTGCCGCGAATCTTCAAAACCTGGGGCTTACCCGGATTATTCTGATCACGGGTATTGTGGAGGGAAAAAACGCAAGAGAAATCCTGGATTGCTTTACCTCCCTGGCCGGCTATGTCATTATTACACCTCCGGGGCATTTTAAGCCCAGTAATCTGCCGGCCCTGGGAGCCGTATGCGAGAAATTAGGGCTACCCTATAGCATCGAACCCCAGGCCTCCCAGGCCCTGGCAGAGGCTGCAGCCCAAGCCGGCAGGGAGGGCACTATCGTGTGTACCGGGTCCTTCTACCTTCTGGGAGAGATCCTTCCCCTTTTGCAGGAACACCCCGGGGACGCCAGGAAGGAAGCGACATGAGTCTACGTTGTACAGAAATCGATAGTATCCTGGGCGAGCTTGATCTGCCGGGATCCCTCATCCAGCAGGTCAGCCAGCCGGACTTCGCCAACCTTCTCCTGCAAATTTACCGACCCCAGGGGGCATACTGGCTCCGGGTGAGTCTCGCCCAGGGTAAAACCAGACTGCACCGAGCCTTCCTTCCAACGGGCAAAAAAATGAAGCTTCAACGGTTCACCGAACTGCTGCGCAGCCGGATAAAGGGCGGGCGAATTACCGAGGCTCGTCAAATCGGCATGGACCGGATCGTATATCTGCGGATAGCCAGGGGCGATGAAATCACCCTGCTGTACATCCGCCTCTGGGGCGCTGCGGCTAATATCATTGCCACGGATGAGCATCGGGTCATCCTGGATGCTTACTACCGCCGCCCGGGTAGGAATGAGGTATCCGGAGAGGTCTTTGAGTTACCCCCTGCCTCGGGAAGCAGCCCCCAGGACTATCCTGCCCGGTCGTTTCCCCAGGCCGACCCGGTTTCGCCGGATATGCCCCTGAACCAGGCAGTAGACTGGTGGTATGCCGAGCTCGAAGAATCCGAGGAACGCCGGGCCCTGGAAAAGGATCTCTCCCGCCGGCTGCATCAGCGCTGCTCCGGCCTTCTCGCCCGGATTAAGGGATTAGAATCACGCCAGAAAGAATACAGCGATGAGGACTATTACCGGATCTGCGGGGAGATGCTCACGAGCCAGGCCTCTCAAATCCCCAGGGGTTCGTCTCAGGTAGAGCTCCAGAATTACTACGATCCTGCCAAGCCCCTGCAAATCAAACTGGATCCGAAAAAAAGCCCCCAAGAAAATGCCGAGACCTATTTTCAGCAATACCGCAAGGCAAAATCGGGGAAGGAACATGTGCTCCAGGAACTACAATCCCTGAAGCGTCAGCTCAACCATTGGGAGGGCATCCTGGAGGATCTTTCATCGGCATCCCTTGAACTGCCCCGGCTCCGGGAACTCTCCCAGGAGCTGCAATCCCTGGCTAAATCCCCCGCCGGACGATCCTCGGACGGCAAGGGTACCAAGACGAACCAGAGCCCCCCCGGGTTGGAATATCCCAGCCGGGGATACCGTATTTTAGTGGGCCGTACCGCCAAGGAAAACGACGAACTGCTGCGGCGCTGGGTCAGAGGAAACGATCTCTGGCTGCACACCCGGGATTATCCCGGAGGGTATGTATTTATCAAAGCAGTCAAGGGGAAAACCGTGCCCCTGGAGGTTCTGCTGGATGCTGCCACCCTGGCCCTCTTCTACAGTAAGGCAAAGGCCAACGGCGAGGCTGACCTGTATTACACCCAGGTAAAATACCTCCGCCGCCCCAAACAGGGTAAACTCGGGCTTGTGTTGCCCACCCAGGAAAAAAACCTACACATTACCCTGGATGAAACCCGTCTCAAAACCATCGCCGGAGAATTGCAGGCATAACCATGGAACCGAAACCTTGCAAGACTGCCGGCCATAACTGATAATTTTAGTGATGATTACTCCAATCCGCGAACCCCTGGTGGAGGGATTGTTTTACCCCCAGGAGACAGAAGAGTTACGAGGCATGATTCTCCAATTGTTGACCCAATCTACCCGGGAAGGTACCGAAACAGGGCCGGAGGCTACCCCCGGCCATCCCCCCCTGGGTCTGGTGGTCCCCAACGGCTCCTATTACCATTGCGGATCGGTCATGGCAAGGGGATACGCAGCGCTATCATCCCTCAGCCCTCCCCTCTCTGTAGCCCAGTACTCCCGAATAATCATTCTGGCCGGGGCACCCCACAGCGAAGCCCATTCAGCCCGGAGTGGGGCCTTCCTCAGCACCTCCGGCGCCTTCCGGACCCCCATGGGAACAAACCCTGTGGACACCCGGTTTCAGGAGACCCTGGTTTCCCTTTCGGGGTTGATTCAATTCAACGAAACCGCTCATTTGGAGGAACACGGGATCGAATTGCAGCTTCCCTTCATTCACTATACCTTCGGCGAGATCCCCGTGGTCCCTATCCTACTCTCCGGCTTTACCGCGAACCATGTGAAGTCACTGGCCTCGGCCCTCATGCTCTCCTTGGAAGATAGCCCCGGCCGCAGCCTGATCATCGTATCATCCAATATGTCGGGACCGGGGGATCTGGAATCAACCCAGAAAACCGCAGAGCTGGTGGTAACAGCCATAAAAAGCAGACTCTGGAACAGCTTGCTCGTCCCCTCGGGACAATCGTCAGAATCATTCCTTCCCCCGGCCGGTATCGGGGGCCTTGCCGCCCTATCCCTGCTCTACCGGGATTCTGACCATCAGCTCCTCGCCAGGGGATCGTCGCTTTCAGTAGACGGAAACCCGGAAGTTGTGGTGGAATACGCCTGCCTTGTGGTAGTATAAGGCTGATCACACCATGCCGGAGGCTCAAAATGCAATGTATCACCACGGGACCCTATACCCGGAGAATTGAATCCTCGGAAGGACGTAAACTGGGAATTGCCACCCATATTCCGGCCAGTGGCATGGGGATGCGCGGTTTATCCCAGAACCGGTATAAGGAAGCGATTATCCTGTACCCGGACCGGATTGATTATTGGAAACCCGAGTCGATCCGGGAGGATCAAAAGAAACTGCTCATCCTGGGCCCCTACCTGCCCCTCATCAGCCTGGAGGAGGTGCTTCATCTCCCCACAGAAAACCAGCTTCCCTATCTCGCACGCCTTGCCGGGGTTTTGGACCGGCTCTTTGATCACGAGGATTTTATCAGTCCGCTTTTCGGGGGGTCGGTATACTTCCTTGATGATTCCGGGGTGATGATCCTTCCCTTGGGCTGGAGCCAGCAGATCCTGCACTTCCTCTCCGACGATTTTACCAAACGCCTGGTATTACATAGCAGCCTGCCGGGCAGGTCCACGGCGAAACAACGGATGCTCTTTGCCTTCGGGGTGCTCTGGTACCGGGCAGTCACCGGGCAATTCCCCTTCGACGACACCGAGGACAAAACTGAGCCGGATATACTCCCGGAAGACGCCGGGGACCAGGAAGTACTCAATAATCCCGCCCAAGAAATGGAGATAGACGTGGAAGAGCGAAAACTCAACCGTCTCTTTCCCCCTCCCCACCTGCTTGAACCGAGTCTGCCGGCTCAGGCAGCCTCACAGATTTCCAGCCTATTAATTAACGACAGCAATAACCTCCCCGATGCCGCAAGTCTGGAAACGGCGGTCTCTGAGTGCCATACATGGATGACCAGCAAGACTCGGGTAGTGGGAGAACAGGAACTAGCACTCAAAAAGGAATCGGAACTGGTTTATAAAAAGCGTATGCGCCGGTTTGTAGTACAGAGGACCATCCGAAAACGCAGCGGTCTTATCGCGGCAGCTGCCCTTGGGGTGGTGCTAGTAATCAGTATTGCCAGCTCACTCATCGGCCGCGCCCTGGAACCTCCCCGGACCCTAGGCTTGCAACCCCAGGAGGTTGTCCGGACCTTTCTGGAGTCAATAAATACCATGGACCATGAGATGATGTCAGGATCGGTCCGCAACGGGGCTGGTTCGGACCTGATTAACTCGGTTCTCCAGATTTTTGCCACCGTCCAGGTGCGGCAAGCCTACGAGGGCCGGTATGTCCACGTGAGTCCCCAGCAGTGGCTGGACGAGGGCAAACCACCCCTGCCAGAGTCAACCCTGCTGTACGGTATTGCAAACCTTGAAATTCTGGATTCTCAACAGCCCGGTGATGATCCGGAGGGCATGACCATGGTGGATGTCCGGTATGAGATTTTTTCCCCTGATATTCGCCAAGAGGTTGCCAGCGACGGTAGAACCATAGCCGCTTCATATTATCAAAGCGGGATCATTACCCAGCGCTTCATCCTGGAACACCATCGGAATGCATGGTTTATCACGGAAATTGTAACCCTGGATGAGGAATCTCCCTGAGACCGTCCCCTCGATCCAGGGGCTAGGATGCTGCCCGGTGCCGCGCCAAAAGGCAAGCCGGTCATGTGAATCCTGTGACCAGGACAGGCACCTAGGGCAGGATATTGATGAAGTACAGAGGTAATCCCACCGCCAGGGAGACACCCGCTCCGGCGAAAAGGCCGATACTGATATCATCCACAATATTCCCCGGGGTTTCAAAAATCTGCTGGCCCCACAATGCAACAATAATGCCGGAAATACCGGAGAACGCCCCGGCCCCGGTCAAAATGACCCCCGCTGTTCGGCCGGGATTCCGCTGAAGAATCCTGGGTTGTATCTCGGGATACACGCTTTCGATGCTCACCACCGGCAGGGAGGTTATGGTATCCGCGAAGCTGGGTTCGGGCAGCTCAAGCTCCTTTACCCGGTTCTGGAGTTCCTCAGGGGTCAAGTCTCCCTGCTGAAGCGCCCGGCGCTCCGCAGCGAGCTGAATCTCCCGCCTAGCCTGGAGAATCTTAACCTTCAGCTGGGGAAACTCCTGGTTTATCTTTTCCACATCCACGGGTTGGGTTTTAAAGTTATTTTCCTGCCAGAAGCTGTTTATGGCCGTCTCAATGCCGCTCTGCTGGATAACCGGGGATCTGCCGGCCTGGGTGCCCACTTGACCCCCCGAGATTCCCGGTTCACCGGTTTCCTCCCCGGATGCCGGGGATTGGGGAGCAGGGGTGCGCAGACTTACCATCTGATTGGCGGAGATACGCACCGGCTGAGGGGTCGGTGCAGCCTGGGGTTGGCCACCCGGCTCCTGGCCGCCCTGGCCGGCAGCGTCGGGATCAGCCGGATCGGTACCGGACTCCCCGGGATCTTCGGCACCATCGGGTTCCGCGGCTTCTACCTCCACCGATCCCTCAAAACAGTACACCTGGGTCACCGGGTTGGTGAAACTGCCCCGCTCAACGACGTAATCAAATCCAAAGTCGGTGCCCCGTACCCCGGCTACAGCCTGACGGCCCCGAATCTGAAAGGGATCGGCACTGCCTACCCGCTCGACCTTCGCCCGGACCCGGCCGTAGAGCAGATCAAAGTTTCCGCCCCCGTTTTGAGCAATCTGTTGTATCTGGAAACTGGTATTCTCGGCGATCTTAAGGGTTGAGCGGGAGGGGAGCAGCTGAACCTCCAAGAATGTTCCATTCTCGGTCTGTACCAGATCACCCTCCAAAAGAGGCATGCCGATGACATCATCGGCGAACACATCGTAGGTCCGCAAGGATCCGTTCCTAAAAATGGATATCTCCGAACCGTCGGCGTAGAGAATCACCCCAAAAACATCTTCACCAACCAGGGGAGAAACTGTCAAAAATAGAAGAAACAGAGCCGTCATAACCCGTACAAGATGTGTTTTCATGTGTCACCTCACTGTAAATGTATCTCAAATACCCCGGGCTATCAATTGCATACCAGCCCAGACTTGATTATATTAGCCCTAATGGATTTTGCAGATTCCCGGATCGTCCTTGCAAGCACTGATACTACCCTGCAGGACCTCCTCCGCACCGCTCCCAACAACCCAGGCAGCTTCTCCCGGCACTTCACCCAGGGGGAGGATTTTTTTATCTCCCTGGCTGAACCGGTAACAGTGCCGTCCCTGCCCATTCACCATCCCGTGAACCAGCCGAAACCCGCCAAGGAGTACCGCCAGGGAATCCAGACCTTGGTAAGCCAATTAGTGCAACAGGTTCCCCAACTCTTTCAGGGACTGACCTATTTTTTTGATCCCCGGGATCATCTACGCCCCAGCTTCTACCAACTCTACCGAATAGCAGGGCAGTACTATCTCTACCTCCTGAAGATTGATCTCACCTTTCATCCCGGACGGCATCATACCTTGGCCCTGGGCAGCAACGACGCATCTCCTGAATACCGGACGAAGGCCTTGATTCTTGAAGCGGACATGATCCCCATATCCCGGATAGACAACGGAACCGACGGAACCAAACACCTGGTGGTTCACCAATCGGTTTCGGATACCTGGATCGGGGAAACCGGCCGGGGATATTTCGTGCAAGGAATATGGTTGGACCGTGAACTAACCAAGTTTTTTTCCAAGCTCTTCCTCCCCCGGGGTAAACGCACCTATCCCTACTACCCCTTCACCTGTAAATACCGCTCGATCTGTCTCACGGTAATTCACCTGGACGCCCAGGGGCGGAAGGGATTTCTGCCCCTTCTTCACCAGGCCCGGGGGTACATATTGGATCACCTGGCAACCATTGAGGATGCCCTGCGGAACCAGGAATTTTCCGAGAACCTGCCGGCCTTCGCCTCTCTCTATGAGGAGATCCCCGATTCCCTGCGCCGCGGATTCTCAACAATTTCCATGGAAGCCTATCTAAACGACCAAGAAATGAGAGAATATGAAATCATTGAAAAATCCCTCTGATTTGGCAGGCCTCAAGGTAACCGTCCAAGGTCTGGGACTGCACGGCGGCGGTGTCGCCACAGCCCGCTACCTGGCAAGACACGGAGCCCTGGTAACCGCCACCGATCTACGCTCCGAGACGGTTCTGGCTCCGAGTATTCAATCCCTGGAGGGGCTTCCTATTCGGTTCGTCCTGGGCTGTCATGAAGATCGGGACTTCAGCGCCGCCGACCTGGTCATCAAGAACCCCGCAGTGCGCCGGGACAACCCCTATCTGGCCATGGCTCGGAACATCCACACCGACATTTCCCTGTTTTTGGGGTTCTATACCGGGCCGGTACTGGGGATCACCGGGAGTAAGGGCAAAAGTTCTACGGCCTCTGCCCTTCACCACGGGCTTCGGCAGACTATTCCCGGAACGCGATTGGGGGGGAACATAACCGTTTCGCCCCTGGCCTTTCTGGATGAGATTTTAGGTGATTCCCATGCCCCAGGCCATGCACCCGCCCCCGGGGCACCCGTGCAATCCCTCCCCCCGGTGGTCCTGGAGCTATCAAGCTTTCAACTCGGCGATCTCCCCCTCAGCTCCACACAGTTTACCGGGCTATTCTCCGGAATAACGAACATCCACCGAGATCACCAGGATTACTACGGAGCCATGGAACCCTATGTGGCTGATAAAGAGCTGATCTACCAACATCAGCCCCGGAGCGCCCGGGGGGTGTTTTTTACATCTCAAGACTGGGGCCGCAGCTTCGCCCGCCGGGCCATCGCCCGGGGGGCAGGGGATGTTTGGGCTGTCAGGGAAAACGCGAACAGTTCCGATGGGCAGGATTCTCCGGATACCACCTTCTCCGGCTCCTTCTACCTGGCTGACCGCGGCGGGAGGGAACTCTGGGGGATGTGTCATCCCCGAAACCGTGCCCCTTTTGCGGTGTTCTCAGAAAACAGGCGGGTTGCTGGGGCCCAGCAGGGCTTAAACCTGCTCTTCGCTGCAGCCGGAATGGAGAAATTCGGTGTAGACCCCGGACAAATCCTCCAAGCCCTGGACAGCTACCCCGGGATTGAACACCGTATGGAGTTCTGCGGCCAGGTAAATGGCGTGGACTGTTACAATGATTCCGCTGCCACCATCCCTGAAGCTGTCCTAAGTGCCGTCCAGAGTCTCGCGGCACCGGTCCATCTGGTAACCGGCGGCACCGATAAAAACCTGGATTTTTCCCTGTTCTCGCGCATTGGTGCCCTGCCCGCCACCATCTCCGTGTTAGACGGCAGCGCTGCTCCGGGAATAACCCGGGCCCTCCGGGAGGCCGGCCGCCCCTATTCCGGTCCCCACCCCGATCTGAAATCCTCCGTTACCGCAGCCTTGGATAATGCGCGTCAGGGAGAGGTACTCATTTTCAGTCCGGGATGTGCCAGTTTCGGGATGTTCCTGAACGAATTCGACCGCGGTAGGCGCTTTAAGGCCCTCATCGCGGATCTGGCCCGAGGAGCACCCTAGGGCAGGTCTACCTGAAAGAATTCCAGATTATGGTCAAGAAAATCCGTGGTAGCAAGAAGGCTGCCGTCGGGACTCAGGGCCAAACCGGTGGGTTGGTTTCGTCCCCAAACCCGTCCCACCACCTCCATGGTTCGGGTATCCAATACAGAAATCGTACCGAAGTCAGGACCCTTGAGCAGGTACGATTCGGGATTGTTCCGGCCCCGGGAACTAACAAAGAGATAGCGTCCGTCCCGGCTTAGGGCGATGGTATTGAGCTTGGGAGCAAGGTCTGTTCGGCTAACCAGGGTTTCATCGGAGGTATCATACACCCAGATATCCCCATGGTACATATCGCTGATATACAAGCGGTTTACAGCGGAATCCAGAACCATGTGGCGTTTTGCCCCCCAGCCCGTGGGTATGGTCTTGATACGTTCTCCCGTGGTCAGATCAAAGACGTCGATACCGTCGCCCTCGTAAATCCCTGCATAGAGCTTTGTTCCCTCGGCATTGATCGCCATTCCCCTGGGGGTTCCGGAGGCTGCCAGGTGGCCGATAACCCGGTGTTCCTCCACCGACACAATGCTAATATCTTCGGACAACCAATTGGAAACATAGGCGTACTGCTCCCGGGAATCCACGGTAATAACCTTGCTCCACTCTCCCCGGGTCGGAAAGCTGGAAACCGGTTCCAGGGTGTCCAGATCAATAACATGGACCCTCCCGGCGGTCATCTGGCTCAGCCAGATCTCTCCCCGTTGAGGAAGCACCGCCCATTCCACAAATCCCCGGTGGCGCCCCCACTCTGGGATGGCCACCCGGCGCAGATGTTCCGGGGGATCGGTTCGGTACACATCGTAACCCGGTCCGTTTAGCTGGGCCGCCAGGAGGTACTGGCCGTCGGGGGTAAAAACCACGGATTTCGGTTGACTGCCTGTGGGGAGCTCCCCCCGAAGGGGTAAGATAGAATCCAGGGGTTCCAGCTTCTCGTCTACCTCCCGGATCGTTCCGGCTTCGAGATTGTGAAGGGTGATATACTTGCTATGGTAGCCCGGACTCCGAAGTTCAAAGAGCCGCGACCCGGTACGCAGGATGTAATCACGCCAGGTATCCCGCCTGTTGTCCGGCTCGAGTATCTGGCCGGAGAGCACATCCACCAGCTGGGTTTCCTGGGGGAAGACCTTCAGGGAAAGCCGTGCGGTTCCCTGGGCAGCCAGGGATTGGGCCGGGACCGCGGCATACAAAAAAACCCAGCACACCAGGAACAAAAATCCGGTACGGGTTGACGAAACAGCCCCCCAGCCCCGGAGGCGTTGGAATCTACCTTGAAGAATCACCATGGTCACATAGTATTGTCCCAGAAAGTGCTTTGCAATACCCGGTGTCCGACAGTACTATGAACACAAGGAGCGCCCTATGAGTTGGTATAGCCCGGAATTCCTCCGTGAAATTCCTAAGACCGATCTGCACGTCCACCTGGATGGCAGCCTTCGCCTGGAGACCCTCATTGAGCTCGCCCGAGATCAAGGGGTGGAGCTTCCCAGCTATACCCCTCAGGGTCTGTTAGACCAGGTTTTCAAACCCCACTACGAGAATCTCAACGAGTATCTGGCCGGCTTTGCGTACACCACTGCGGTTATGCAGACACCGGATGCCCTGGAACGGGTGGCCTATGAGCTAGCCATGGATAATGCCGCAGAGGGGGTCCGGTACGTTGAGGTGCGATTTGCCCCCCAGCTTCACATGGGTGATGCCCTGGACTTTGACCAGGTTATGGAAGCGGTGGATAGGGGATTGAAACGCGCCAGATCGGAGATTAATGCCGCTCTGGTTCCCGGACAGCCCGAGTTCGAATTCGGGATCATTGTCTGCGCCATGCGGTATTTCAACCAGCATTTTTCCCAGTATTACCAGGATTTTGTCCGTGCCCACCGCTATTCCAGCGAAAAGGAGATTATCCGTTTTGCCAGTCAGGAACTGGCAAAAGCCTCCATCCGTCTGCGCCAGAGCTCAGAAATTCAGCTGGTAGGGTTCGACCTGGCGGGCAGCGAATACGGGTACCCCGCCAGCGCCCATGAAGAAAGTTACGATATCGCCCACAGCTCCTTCCTGAAAAAAACCGTTCACGCCGGGGAAGCCTACGGTCCTGAGAGCATCTTTCAGGCCATCACCAGTTTGCATGCCGACAGGATCGGCCACGGTTTGCATCTCTTTGATGCCGGAGCGATCACCAATCCGGTTATTCAAAACCCCCAGGGCTATGTGAACCAGCTGATAAACTACATTGCCGATAACCGAACCACCCTGGAGGTCTGTCTTACCAGCAATCTCCAGACCGTTCCTGCCATTCGCGGTGATTTAAAGAACCATAGCCTGGGCAAGATGCTGGAGAACCGCCTCTCTGTGACCCTGTGCACCGATAACCGGTTGGTCAGCCATACAACCCTTACCCAGGAACTGCAGCTTGCCCTGGATCATTTCGCCATAGACCCTAAGATGCTTAAAAATATTATTATCTACGGATTCAAGCGGAGTTTCTTCTACCGCCCCTACTCCCAGAAGCGGGACTGGGTCCGTTCCGTCATTACCTACTACGACACCATCGCGGAAAAACACGGGATTTCTGCACAGTAAGGGTATCTGTGGTACCATGGAAGGCAGTACCGATGAGATCCAGGGTAGTTTTGGTTCAGTACCATGAACCAACCGCACCCGTGCTGCACACCACTCCCTGGTAATTTGTCTACCAGAAACCAAGGAGGAATGGAATGAGAGGATCACGGAACCTAAAACACAGCCTCGGCGTCCTGATTGTGGGAACAGGATTGGCACTTCTTCTCGGCTGTGCAACTCCCTCAGGTGAGGCGCCTGCCTCAGAACAGGGGGCTACAGCAGAGCAAGCCCCAAAACAGGAGCAGCCAGGGGAACCCCGGGTAGGCGTTCCGGGCCCCGGAGGCGGAATCATTTTTTATGATGATCAGGTCGGGTTCGATTTTAATGGGGACGGGACTATTGGTGAAAACGAGAAGAACCTTTTACAGTTCAGCTATCTCCAGGGAAAACGGTTTTTGGAAGCGGCACCCCGAGGGTGGAATCTTCCAGAATCCAGAAACGATCCCGTTGTTCACTGGGGTGGAGATTCGTATAACATCTCTGCAATTGAGGACGTTGAAATTAATCTAGTAGCCCCCGAGGCTGAGCATATAAGCGCAACCCTCGGCAACGGTGCCCGGAACACTCGTTTGATTCTCGAATCCTTGGCTGAGGAAACCCAGGAAACCGATACTGCAGCCCACCTCTGTGCTAATTTCCGTGGGGGTGGATTCGATGATTGGTTTCTTCCCTCGGTGGGCGAGGTTGTGGTACTCCACGGCATGAGAAATACGGTGGACGGCCTCATTATGGAAGCCTACAATACCTCATCTGAAAGCCTCTTTAATAATCTACGCTGGGTGGTGACCATGCATGAGGACGGCTTTGGGGTCGATACCAGACGGAAGTACCACACTGCCAGGGTCCGGCCCATACGGGCGTTCTAAAACAGGAACCCAGAGGAACATTCAACAATCTATCCCGGGAGGAACGAGTCGTGGCACATCGAATACTCTATGAACGCAGTCAGGCAGCCTTCAGCAGGGTGTACCACCTCGGCCGCCGGGATACGAATTTGCTCTCTCGGCTCCTAGGCCAGGACAACCGGATCCTAACCTTGTTGGAGGTGCTACAGGCCGTTCAACCCGGGGGCGAGAGCTCCCTGGGCATACAGGATATCCGGGTTGAGGATATAATCGGATCCGAGTCTAAGGGCGATGATTTCTCCCGAGATTTTTATCCTCGCAAACCCTGGATGGCCGGGCGGTGGACCACCATCCACCACCTTATGAGCCAAGGAACCCTTGATCAAGCCATATCGGTATTCGAGCTGGGCGGCAGGTATTTCGTCCGGGACGGCCACCACCGGGTGAGTGTGGCCAAGGCCATCGGCCGGGTATTCATTACAGCGGAGGTGCGATCCATAGCCCTGCCCTACGGGATCGAGGCCGATACGGATCGGAATATGCTTGCGGTATTGGCAGGTAAAGATCACTTCCATAGTAAAACTGGGATGTTCCATTTTGTGAGGGATCAAGAGTTTCGGGTTCAGCGGAGAGATACCTGGTCCTGGCTGGAACGGGAGATATGTGATTTCAACCGCCAGTATTTTATCCGGCGTTTCGGAAGGCAGCCCAAATCCATGGAGGAACAGATTACCGGCTGGTACAAAAACCTCTACCGGAATGCCATGGATTATATTCACCATAATTCCCTGGCCTACCTATTTCCCGGTTACGATGAGACGGATGTCTTTGTCGAGATGATTCGGTTCTGGAACGGTTTCGACCAACCCGATGATCTCTGGCTGGGGGATATGTATAGACAGTTTGTAGCCCGGCACAGCATAAAAAATCCCCTGGCGGCCCTCATACACCGAGGTCGGCGTTTCTTCCGGCAACTGGCTCAGAGTCCCGAGGATGAGTTTAGACTCTTTCTCCGGGTGAGCCAGATCCCGGACTTGTACCCCGAGGCCCCCCTTCTTCCCCATGAGCCGGGGGTCTACCGCCTCTGTTACCAACAGCTGATAGGTCGCACCGCTCAGGTGCTGCAACAACACCTCGGCCGAGCTCCCTATATCCACGAACTGACCGAACTATGGTACCACCGATACTACAAGCCCATGGCACTATTCTGCCTAACCCGCGAGTCCCCCAAGGAACAGTCTGGATTGTTTCTTAGGATGAGCAGGCGATGGTTCGTTCCGGTAATCACTGGAACCCGTGACATTCAGGAAATCCTACCAGATCAGTGAACCGTCCTCCCCGGGATGCTGCATTCGTCATGGAACAGGTGCGGTACGTGACGTTGAAACACCTCCTGTGGCCACCCCTTGGTTGGTTAGTCCATTGCACTTATTTAATGGACAGGACCGAATTTCAAGGCTATCCTGAACTATCCCGTGTACAAAAGGAGGAATTACCATGGGTAAAAACAATGGATATCTGCTGCTGGCAGCCGTGGTCTGTGCCGTGGGTGTAGGCTGTGCAACCCCGGGAAGCGGATCAGCCGATGTACCGCAAAGCGGCGACCCGATGGTTGCGGAAGAGCAGCCCGAAATGAGCCAGGTAGGGGCGGCACCCTTTCAGCGGGTGGTGACCGGCTATTTTATCCAGTGGGGAATCTACGGCCGGGCATATCATGTCTGGGATATTCCCGCGGAGCATCTGAGCCACCTGCTCTACGCCTTCGCAGAGGTCGGAGAGGATCATACCATCACCCTCCTGGATCCTTGGGCGGATGTGGATAACCCCTTCCCTGATTCACCCCTGAACGACCAAGAGATTCTATCCTCCCTGGATTTCCGGGGGAATTTTGCCCAGCTGGTCCTCCTAAAGCATGCCTATCCCCACCTGAAGACCCTCATCTCCGTTGGCGGTTGGACAAAATCCGGGCGGTTCTCGGACATGGCAGCCACCGAGCAGGGCCGTCGGTCCTTTGCTGAGTCATGCGCCGCCTTTGTGATGAAGTATCAGTTTGATGGCATTGATATCGACTGGGAATATCCCGTCGGCGGCGGGCTGCCAGAAAACTCCGCCCGCCCCGAGGACCGGGAAAACTATACCCTGATGATGGAAGCCATCCGGAAAGCCCTGGATGGGGCGGAGGAAAAAACCGGTAAGGAGTACCTTCTCACCGGGGCGACTTCGGCCGATCTAGAAAAAATTGCGAACATCGAATTTGATAAGGTCCACAGGATCATGGATTACATCTATGTTATGGCATACGATTTAGCTGGCGGATGGAGTCAACAGACAAACCACCAAGCCCCTCTCTTCTTTAACCCGGATCAACATAGCCGCGCTCAGGAGTTAGACCTGCCCGCCCAGCCGGAGCATTACACGGTATCAGCAGCCATCCGGGGCTACCTGGATGCCGGTGTCCCCCCCGAGAAGTTGGTACTGGGGGTTCCCTTCTACGGCCGGGGCTGGTATACCGAACCGGGGCTGGAGGATGGCATGTTTCAGAAGGTTACCGATCCCCTACCTCAGGGTACCTGGGAGCCTGGAGCCTGGGATTACGATGACATCAAGGCAAACCACCAGAGACCGGAGACCTACCGGATGGATCAGAAGGCGATGGCCAGTTACCTGTACAACCCGGAAACCGGCTTAGTCATCAGCTATGACAGCCCGGAAATCATGGAACGGAAGGCTGAATTCGTAGTGGATCAGGGACTTGGGGGCATGATGTTCTGGGAAATCACCCAGGATAGAGACCTCGACCTAATCTCGATTATCAGCAGGATGATGCAGTAGGGGCGCTCGGGGCAGAGATGTGATCCTAGGGATAGTTTCATCCTGCCCCTATGCCCCCCGAGGGTTCCCATGATACAATTTTTCCATGTACCCATCCAAAAAAATGACGGCCGCAGTCCTCAAGGCACGCAAGGAACTGCAGCGTAATCCTGAATCAGAACCGGAAACCCTCGGCAATCTCCAGCAGCAGTTCCTCCGCACCCTTCCCCGGAGCGTACCACCGGGACTGGGAGATGAGCTATTTGCCTGGGCCTGGCCCCGGACCCTGGATCAGAACCGAAACGATCTGCTGGGCGACCTCTGTGATCTCTTTTCCATGGATTATGACGAGCAGGCTGATCCCCTAACCCCGGATGACTGGGCATACATCAGCGATATAGTCAGCGATTTCGATCAGGATCTGGAACTCAGCCTGCTCCAGTACATCATGATCCGGGTGGTAGACCACGGAGCTCTGGACTAACCAGGGCTCTTCCGTGACCTACACACCCCTACTCAATACGGTTGAGCAGGTCGATCATCTCCAGCAGACCCAGGGCGGCATCCCATCCCTTGTTGCCCGATTTTATGCCCGCACGGTCCAGAGCCTGGTCGGTGGTATTGGTTGTCAGAACCCCGAAGCTGATGGGGATCCCGGTCTCCAGGCTTGCCTGGGCAATACCCTTGCTGGTTTCGGCGCTAACATACTCAAAATGGGGCGTATCCCCCCGGATAACAGCCCCCAGGGCGATTACACCGTCCCACTTTCCCGAAGCGGCATAGCGTTTCGCCGCCAGAGGAAGTTCCCAGGCCCCGGGCACCTTGCAAACCTCTACATCTCCCGGGTCGACTCCGTGCCGGACCAGACAGTCCAGGGCACCCTGGGTAAGGGGCTCGGTGGCGAAGCTGTTAAAACGGCTGACTACCAGGGCAATCCTACGCCCCTGTCCATGGTAACGGCCCTCAATCCAACGGGGCTGCTTGGCAGCCGTGTTCGTGTTAGGTGTATCTTGCATATGATTCTCCTCTATCCCCGAATTTCGGGGTACTGTGTTTGTTCCCAAGGGAATTGCAGGGTGTATCGTTCCTGAATCTCTAGGGTGATTCCAATGCCAGGGCAATTACAATGTCCTGGATGCTACAGAGCGGCATGGCCAGCTCCGAGGCCAGGCTTTGCAGATCCCCGGCCCGGGCCATGGTGCCGTCGGGATTCAGGATCTCGCAGATGACCCCGGCGCTCCGACGCCCCGCCGCCCTGCATAGCTCCACCGCAGCCTCGGTATGTCCCCGGCGTTGGACCAATCCGCCGGACCGGGCCGCCAGGGGAAAGATGTGGCCCGGGCGCCGAAGATCTCCCGGGGTGCTGGCTGGGTCGGATAGGACCCGCAGGGTTCTTAGACGGTCGGCAATAGAAATTCCCGTGGTAATACCCTGGGCAGCATCCACCGAAACGGTAAAGGCCGTTCCCTGAGCATCCCCGGGGGTCGGCAGGTCCGAATATTCGGTAGCTGCATCGGGCAACGGCCCTGCAGTCTGGGGGCCCAGCTGCAAACCCCGGATAATCTCCGGCCCCAGGGCGACGCAGACCAACCCGGCCCCGCGATGCACCATGGTATTCAGGTCGGCGTAGGAAATGTCCTGGGCGGGGGCGATAAAATCCCCCTCATTCTCCCGGTCTTCATCATCCTGGACAATTACCATCCCCCCCCGGGCCAGACGCTCCAACACCGCCCCGACCCGCTGCCGTGCCTGGTGGAGCTCCCATCGGGTGTACCGTGTAGTTTGAATCGTCATCTCAATCCTCCTCTGACCTCGGCCAGCCGGGCAATGTAGCGGCCCACTATGTCCGTTTCTAGATTCATCTGATCCCCGACCCGGCGATGAGCCAGAGTGGTATGCTCCCGGGTATGGGGAATGACATTGCACACCACCTCATCGCCCCGGATGCTGCTGATGGTCAGACTGATTCCGTCCAGACAGATGGATCCCTCGGGAATACAGAGGTGGAGTTTTTCCTGGGGGATTCTAACGCCCAGGTACCAGTTAGACCCCTGCTGATGCCACCGGGTGATGGTAACCCGGCATTCCCCATGCCCCTGGACGATGTGGCCGTCAAACCGGCTGTCCCCAGCCATGGCACGTTCAAGATTTACCGCATCCCCTATGCCCAAGAGGCCGAGGTTCGTTTTCCCCAGGCTCTGCTCCAGGGTATCCACGGCAAACCAGTCCGGACCCGAAGCGATGACCGTTTGGCAAACGCCGTTAACCGCTACGGAGGCCCCGAGGGCCAGGTGGGGAAGCGTAGAGGTCTGAATCCGCAGCCGCCGACAACCCGGATCGGTGATATCTACCCGGATTACCCGGCCTTGCTCCTCAATGAGTCCGGTGAACATAGGCTGCCTCCTGAGAAATCCCATGGGCGTTCGGGTTGTCGGCGGGGAGATCAAAAAGATTCACCTCGGTGCTGCCGATCTGCCAGCTGTACCGCCGCTTCATGGGGAGATTCGGTCCCCCGGGGAACC
This sequence comes from Spirochaeta lutea, assembly GCF_000758165.1. Lineage (NCBI taxonomy): Bacteria > Pseudomonadati > Spirochaetota > Spirochaetia > Spirochaetales > Spirochaetaceae > Spirochaeta > Spirochaeta lutea. Next base: position 78,584 of record NZ_JNUP01000066.1, read on the forward strand.
CTGGAAGATACTCCATGGCGTTAATCCCCCGTCCTAGGAGTACCGGCTCACGGAACCAGAGCAGCCGGTTCACCAACCCGGCCCTGAGAAAGGAGGCACTGAGACGCGGCCCGGTTTCCACAAGGGTTCGGGTGATCCCCCTGTCCCGGAGATGCTCAAGCACCCTCCCGGGGTTGAGTCCGCCCAGGGGATGAACGTCCCGGGGCTGGAGGGCCTGGATCTGGAATCCCCGGGCCTGTAGATCCTGGGAGCGCTGCACCATGGCTGGGGAATCCAGGGGACCGCAGAATATCAACACCGGTCCTGCATCCAGGGTATCTACCAGGGCAAGATCCGCCCCGGGACGGGCTGCATTGAGACGGGTGTCCATAATTACCCGGAGGGGTTGGCGTACCGGGGTGTACCCCGGAGCCCCGGCCAGATACCGGGGGTTATCCGTCAGCAGGGTTCCCAGGCCGAAGATAACCGCCTGGAAGTTTCCCCGAAGCACCCTGGCCCAGTCCCTGGCTGCGGGACTGGTGATATCCATGGTCTGTTCCAGGCTGGGCCCGATCTGCCCCTCCCAGGAAGTGGCGATTTTTAGGGTTACTCCGGCGTCGCCGGGGATGAGCAGGGAGGAGGGAACCTCCTGGGAATCCTCCCCTTGGTCCTGGGGCGGGGATTGGGAATCTCCGGGTAATTCCCGGGTTAACATCATTGCCAGGTAATCGGGGTTCAGGCTTAGGGCCTGGGCTGCCCCGGGACCAATGTCCACATCAATCCCTGCCCGGCGGAGGGCACTGATGCCCCGGCCCCGGACTCGGGGATTGGGATCCAGGGTGGCAATTATTACCCGGGCTATCCTGTGGCGGATAATGAGGTCGGTACAGGCCGGGCGGTGTTTGCCCGGATAGGTGGAACAGCAGGGCTCCAGGGTACAGTAGAGCTCGGCCCGGGAAAGATCCTGGAGGCTCGCTCCACCCTCCAATGCGGATTGTATTGCAGCCTCTTCAGCGTGGGGCTGGCCGGGTCCGGGGTGGTACCCCTGGCCTATGATCTGCGAATCCAGAACCAGAACGGCGCCTACCCTGGGATTGGGATGCACCTCCGGTCCTGCCGTGCGGGCAAGTTCTATTGCCCGGTCCATGGGTGAGTTGGTCATGCAGGACTCCTCGGCTGACCTGCCGGGTAAAAAAATACCCTGGCCGGTCAAAGGGTCCAGGGCATGGTGGTTTTCGGGAAGAGTTGTTGAAACAGTACCCTCCTAGAAACAGGAGGATGATTGCCCGGTTTCGAAGCTGGAACACCGAGTGCGGCATGCAGTCCGGACATTCAAATCACCCTAGAATTCTAGGATTACCCCGATAATCCGACCCCAGGATCCTCTTTGGAGGCACCCTGGTCCCTATCCGGGGCTGTTCTGTTTACAGATTTTCTCCCATCCGGACTATACCGTCGGTACCGGAATTCCACCGGTTCAGTTTGGTCTTGCCAGTCGAATGCTGTGCATCCGCCGTGGAAGGCGCCAAGGTCGCGGACTATCACCGCCGGTCGGGAATTGCCCCTTCAACGAAGGAGGCGCACCCTGCCCTGAAAATCGTAGATTCATACTACTAAGAAACGGCGGGATTGTCCATGGTCTCCCCCCGCCTGAGGGATGCATATCCTAAGGGGTGGCTCGGGCGGTACCGGTATTCGGGCTGTTTTGGGAAACCTGCTCTACAAGGAGGTGAATTTAGGGTATAAGGGTAGTATGAGAATTTTGCACACCGCTGATTGGCACCTCGGAAAGCGGCTGGGTCCGTTTTCCCGGCTGGAAGAACAGAGGGATTTTCTCCAGGAGCTGGTGGAACTATGCAGGAGTCACCGGGTGGATATGGTGGTAGTCGCCGGGGATGTATTTGACGTCCCCAACCCATCCAGTGAGGCGGTGGAGCTGCTATACCGTTCCCTTAAGATTCTGGCTGAGGACGGAAACAGACCGGTGGTGGTTATCGGGGGAAATCACGATTCAGCGGAGCGAATTGATGCCCCGGATCCCTTGGCCCGGGAGAACGGTATCTTTTTCTACGGATCACCCCTTGCCCAGCCCGGAGACTGTAATCTGGCCTGCGGTTTACGGGTTCGCCATCCCGAGCCGGGATTCGCCCGGTTCTCCCACCCGGCCTGGGACCGGGAGGTCGCCCTGATCGTGGCTCCCTTCGCGAATGAACACCGCCTGAAGCTTTCTCTGCCCGTGGAGGAGGGAACATCGCCGTTTGCCCAGGAGGACCGGAACACCCGTGAAATGCCACAGCCCGACGGCACCCCTGCCGCCCCGGAGAACCAGCCACAGCCCGCCCTCGAATCCGGGAGCACTCCAAACACGGGAAGTCAGCCCCGGCTCGATGCAGGCTCCGAG